>NZ_UBIZ01000163.1:0-19149 GCF_900465275.1 Parafrankia sp. Ea1.12
GGTTCGGGGAGTGGGGATTCGGGGAGTGGGGAGTGGCCACGGCGGCCGGGTATCATCGACACGGAGTCCGTTGGTCGGTGCGTTCCCGGCTTCCTGGACGTCGCGGTGGTCCTGCGGCGCAGTTGTGCCGTGTCGCGGTCTCGTCGCGGTGTTCCTGATGCTGAGGTGTTCTCGGCGCTGTGGTGTTTCACGGTTTTCTACAGCGCCGTCGGCGCCAGGTGCGTCTCCGACGGCGGTCGGGTGGCGGTCGTTCGGTCGATCTCCCACCGCTCGCGGGCTCAGTTCGCACGCCCACTCCCGGCACTGGCCGGGAGGGCCTCCTCGGTCCGTCGCCTCGCGGCGGCCACGGCCATCCGGGCGTCAGGGGCTCCGGTTTTCCGCCGGGGCCGTCACAACCGAGGCGTCCCGGCCCGCGGGCCGGGCGGGAAGGGAGCGACGGATCATGGCCGTCGTCACCATGAAGCAGCTCCTCGAGAGCGGCGTGCACTTCGGGCACCAGACCAAGCGCTGGAACCCGAAGATGAAGCGCTACATCTTCACGGAGCGCAATGGCATCTACATCATCGACCTCCAGCAGACGCTGTCGTACATCGACCGCGCCTACGACTTCGTCAAGGAGACGGTCGCCCACGGCGGCACCGTCCTCTTCATCGGGACGAAGAAGCAGGCACAGGAGGCGATTGAGGAGCAGGCCCAGCGGGTCGGCATGCCCTTCGTCAAGGAGCGTTGGCTCGGTGGGATGCTGACCAACTTCTCCACGGTCTACAAGCGGCTCCAGCGGCTCAAGGAGCTTGAGGAGATCGAGCTGACCGGCGGCACGGAGGTGCGCACCAAGAAGGAGCAGCTCGTCCTGACCCGGGAGAAGGCGAAGCTCGAGCGCACCCTCGGTGGTATCCGCGACATGGCCCGCGTGCCGAGCGCGGTGTGGGTCGTGGACACGAAGAAGGAGCACATCGCCGTCGGTGAGGCCCGCAAGCTGGGCATCCCGGTCGTGGCGATCCTCGACACCAACTGCGACCCCGACGAGGTCGACTACCCGATCCCGGGCAACGACGACGCGATCCGCAGCGCGGCGCTGCTGACCCGTGTCGTCGCCGACGCGGTGGCCGAGGGTCTGATGTCGCGGGCCGGCGCGTCGAGCAACGCCGAGGCCAAGCCGGAGCAGTCCACCGGCGAGGAGCCGCTCGCCGAGTGGGAGCAGGCCCTGCTGCGTGGGGACGCCGCGGCCGAGGCGCCTGCCCCCCCCGCCGCCCCGGTGGCGGCCGAGGCCGCCGAGCCGACCGAGCCGACCGAGGCGGTCGCGGCTGTCGAGACGGCCACCGAGGAGCAGCCCCAGCCGGACGCGGTCGGCACCGCCGTCTGACACATCCTGGTCTCACGCGGGTTCTCCGGGGGCGTGACCACGTCCCCGGAGAACCCGTTCCAGCCCCGGTAGGGCCGTCCGTGCGACTGTCGGGGCGGGCGACCCCTGGGAGGACGGACGTCGACCGCCGCGGGCGGGCGACGAGCGGCCCCGGGGGCGCCTCCGCGCGGCGGCGTCGCGTGTGTTTCGGCGCCGAGACAGAACGCCCACCATCGCCAGCAATCGGAACTGACGAGAAGAGCACCATGGCAGACATCACAGCCGCCGACATCCGCAAGCTCCGGGAACTGACCGGCGCGGGGATGAGCGACGTCAAGAAGGCGCTCGTCGACCACGACGGTGACTTCGAGAAGGCCAAGTCCTGGCTGCGCGAGAAGGGCCTCGCGCAGGTCGCCAAGCGCGCGGGCCGCAGCACGGCGAACGGGCTGGTCGAGTCGTACCTGCACCGCACCGACCCGCAGCTCCCGCCGACGCTCGGCGTGCTCATCGAGCTGCGTTGCGAGACTGACTTCGTCGCCAAGACCGACGACTTCAAGCAGCTCGCGCGGGACCTCGCCCAGCACATCGCCGCGGCGGACCCGCTGTACGTGACCGCCGAGCAGATCCCGAACGAGGTGCTCGAGCAGGAGCGGAAGATCTACGAGGCGGCCGCCCGCGAAGAGGGCAAGAACGACAAGGCCATCCCGAAGATCGTCGAGGGTCGGGTCAACGGCTACGTCAAGAGCGTCGTCCTGCTGGACCAGCCCTGGGTCAAGGACGGCAAGCTCACGATCCGCGCGCTGCTGGAGCAGGCCGGATCCGCGCTGGGTGAGAAGATCGAAGTGGGCCGGTTCGCCCGGTTCAACATCAAGCAGGCCTGAGCGCGAGCGCACCGCGCCGGGCGACGTGACACGGCCGGGCACCCGGTGGGGGAGGACCTCCGCGGGTGTCGGGCCGGAGTCCGTGCGGGGCCCGGGTGCGGCGCGTGGGCGCGAGCGACGTCCGTGCTGTGGGCGCGAGCGACGTCCGTGCTCGCCGGCGGGTGACCGCGGCGGTTGAGCCCGCCACGGTTCGCGCTGGTCGACGCGCCACGCGGGGCCACGGGCAGCCGTGCCGGAGTCGTGCGGCAGACTGCTGTCAGCATGAACATCCTTGGCCGCTGATCCCGGCCGCCGGCGAAGGAGCCGCCTGTGACCGATGACGCCGACAGTGCCGTTGGAGGGGTGGATCCCGCCGCCCGCACCGAGCCCGGGCCGCGGTGGACCCGCCTCCTGCTGAAACTCTCCGGCGAGGCCTTCGCCGGTGGTGAGCCGCTCGGGATCGACCCGGTGACGCTGGCGACGATCGCGCGCCAGATCGCCCAGGTGAGCCGCTCGGGCATCGAGGTCGCCATAGTCGTGGGGGCCGGCAACATGTTCCGCGGCCAGGCGCTCGCCGAGCGGGGCATGGACCGCGCCCGCGCCGACTACATGGGCATGCTGGGCACGGTCATCAACTGCCTGGCCCTGCAGGACGTCCTGGAGCGCGAGGGGATCGTCACCCGCGTGCAGACGGCGATCGCCATGGGCCAGGTCGCCGAGCCCTACCTCCCCCTGCGCGCGATCCGGCACCTGGAGAAGGGGCGCGTGGTCATCTTCGGCGCCGGCCTCGGGGCACCGTTCTTCTCGACGGACACCACCGCCGCCCAGCGGGCGCTGGAGATCAAGGCGCAGGCGGTACTCAAGGCGACGAAGGTCGACGGGGTCTACGACTCCGATCCGGCGACGAACGCCGGCGCCGTCCGGTTCGACAGCCTCACCTACAGCGAGGTCCTCGCGCGCGGCCTGAAGGTCATGGACGCGACCGCGATCAGCCTGTGCATGGACAACGACCTGCCCATTGTCGTTTTCGACCTCCTGACCGAGGGGAACATCTCCCGCGCCGTCCGGGGTGAGAAGATCGGCACGCTGGTCGGAGTCGAGACGTACGGAACGGAAGGTGCGCGGTGATCGACGACACGCTCCTCGAGGCCGAGGAGAAGATGGACAAGGCCGTCTCGGTCGCCAAGGACGACTTCGCCAACATCCGCACGGGGCGGATCACGCCAGCGGTTTTCGGGAAGGTCCTGGTGGACTACTACGGCGCTCCCACGCCGGTGCAGCAGCTCGCCTCGTTCCACATCCCCGAGCCGCGCATGGTCATCATCACCCCGTACGACAAGTCGTCGCTCGGCGCGGTGGAGAAGGCCGTCCGTGACTCCGACCTCGGGGTCAACCCGAGCAACGACGGGACGATCATTCGGTGCGTCTTCCCGGAGCTGTCCGAGCAGCGCCGTCGTGACCTGGTGAAGGTGGCCCGCACCAAGGCCGAGGAGGCCCGGGTCAGCATCCGCAACATCCGCCGGCACGCGAAGGACGCGATCGACCGGATCGTCCGCGACGGCGAGGCCGGCGAGGACGAGGGACGCCGCGGGGAGAAGGACCTCGATGAGGCCACCCACCGTTACGTCAGCCAGGTCGACGAACTGCTTCGCATCAAGGAGTCGGACCTGTTGTCGGTCTGACCCTCGACCAGCGCCCGTCCGCGTGCGACGCCGTGCCCATCCGCTGTCCCGGCCCCTGCGCCCGGGTTCCCGTCCCCGTCTCCGTCTCGTCGGCAAGCTGGCGGGCGGCCGGTGGACGGCGGACCTCGCGGCGCCGTGAGCGTCTCGGCCCTGGGGGTTCCTCCCGAGGACGCCTCCGTGACTGACCGCGCGGACACCCCCGACGGGGGGCGGGGGAACGCCGGCGACGTGCCGGTGCATCCCCGCCCGGTCGACCTGGCCCCGGCCGACCCCGTTCCGGCCGGTCCGGCACCGGCCAACTCCGCCTCGGGCACAGCGGCAACGCCGGACGCGGCTGCGCCCCCGGAGACAGCCTCGGAGCCGCCGCGCGGCGGCCGGGCCCCGCGGAACGGCCGGCGGGTGATCCGGGCCGGGCGCGACCTGCCCGCGGCGATCGCCGTCGGGGTCGTGCTGGGCGCGGTCATCCTCGTCCCGCTGTTCACGCTGTACCCGATCTGGGTCGCGGTGGTCAGCGCCGCCGTGGCGGTCGGCACCTACGAGGTGGTCCGTGCCCTGCATGTCGCGGGGATGAGCGTGCCGCTCGTCCCGCTGGCCGCCGGGGCGATCGCGATGCCCGTGGCCGCCTACACGTCCGGCACCAACGGGCTCGCGCTCGCGCTCGCGGGCACGACCCTGGCCGCCGTCGCCGTCCGCGCGGTGCGCGACCCGGCCGGCGGCGGGCGTCACGGCGGCGGGCGTCAGGCGCGGCTGCGGGACGCCGCGGCCTGCGCGTTCACCTCCGCGTATGTCGGCTTTCCGGCTGGGTTCGCCACGCTGCTCACCTCCGCCCCGGACGGCCACTGGCGCACCATCGCGTTCCTCGGAACCGTCGTGGCCAGCGACATCGGCGGCTACACCGCGGGTGTGCTGTCGGGCGGGCGGCACAAGCTCGCGCCCAGCGTGTCGCCCGGGAAGTCCTGGGAGGGGTTCGCGGGATCGGTGGTGGGCTGCGTCGTCGTCGCCAGCGTGCTGATGGCGTGGCCGCTGGGCGCCGAGATCTGGCAGGGCGCGCTGCTCGGCGCCGCCGTCGCCTGCACGGCGACCGTGGGCGACCTCGGTGAGTCGCTGCTCAAGCGGGACATCGGCATCAAGGACATGGGCAACCTGCTGCCCGGCCACGGCGGCCTCATGGACCGGCTGGACTCGCTGCTGTGTACCGCGCCCGTTGCCTGGCTGCTCATCACCGCGTTCCTCGGCTGACCGATCACCGATTCGTCGCGTGCCCGGGGCTCCTGGCAGACTGGACTGGCCATGACAGCCACGACCGCCGAATCCGGAAACCTCCTGCCACTGGTGTCAGGGCGGTCCAGGCCGCCGCGCCACCTCGCGGACCTCTCCCGGGACGAGCGGCGGGCCGTGGCCACGTCACTGGGCCTGCCGGCGTTCCGCGCCGACCAGCTGGCCCGCCACTACTTCACCCACCACCTGCGTGCCGACGACGCAGACCTGATGACGGACCTGCCCGCCTCGATCCGCCCCGCGCTCGTCGAGGCGATGCTGCCGAGGCTGCTCACGCCGGCCACCGCCCTCGACTGCGACGGTGGCCAGACCCGCAAGACCGTCTGGCGTACCGTCGACGGCGCCAAGATCGAGTCGGTGCTGATGCGCTACCCGCAGCGGGCGACGGTCTGTGTCTCGAGCCAGGCGGGCTGCGGCATGGGATGCCCGTTCTGCGCGACGGGCCAGGGCGGGCTGACCCGCAACCTCTCGACCGCCGAGATCGTCGAACAGGTGGTGGACGCGGCTCGAACGATGGCGGCCCGAACGACGGCCGAGGGTGGCCTGCCCGGTGGTCCCGGCAGGCTGTCGAACGTGGTGTTCATGGGCATGGGGGAGCCGCTGGCGAACTACGCCGCCCTCCTCGCCGCCCTGCACCGCCTCATCGACCCGGCGCCCGACGGGCTGGGCCTCTCCGCCCGCGGGCTCACGGTCAGCACGGTGGGCCTGGTCCCGGCGATCCGTCGCCTCGCCGGTGAGGGGCTGCCGGTGACCCTCGCCGTGTCCCTGCACGCCCCGGATGACGAGCTGCGCGACGAGCTGGTCCCGATCAACACCCGATGGCCGGTGGCCGAGGTGCTCGCCGCCGCGTGGGAGTACGCCCGGGTGACGGGGCGGCGCGTGAGCATCGAGTACGCCCTGATCGACGGCGTCAACGACTCGCCCGAGCGCGCGGACGCGCTGGCCGCCCTGCTGGCCGGCCAGCTCGCGCACGTGAACCTCATCCCGCTCAACCCGACGGGCGGCTCGTCCTGGCAGGCGAGCGCCCCGCGCGGCCAGCGTGTCTTCGTGGAGCGCCTGCGGGCCCGCGGGGTGGCGGCCACCGTCCGGGACACCCGGGGCCGGGAGATCGCCGCGGCCTGCGGGCAACTCGCCGCGGAGCCGCCCGTGCGCTCGAGGGCGGGCCGGTAGTCGTGGCCACCGGGAACTCCGCCGGTCGTCGGCGTAGCCACGGCCGGGCCGGGGCCGGCTCCGCGCGGTCGGGGGCCGCCCGGCAGGGGCTGGCCCGGTCGAGCGCGCTGCGGCACGGGTCGCGTCCGGCGAACACGCTGTGGCTGCCGCTCACCGCGGCGGCGGGGGTGCTCCTGCTCCTGGTCTGGTACGCGATGTCGCAGGATCCCGGGGAGGCGACCGGTTCCTCGTCCCCGGTCGCGTCCGCGCTGGGCGGAGCGGGCGGTGCCTCCGGCGGGCCCGCCGCCCTGGCGGCACCGACCGTCCCGCCGCCACCGCGCAGCGGCTGCGAGACCGGCAGCAGCCTGCCGGCGGGCGTCACCACCGAGACCATCCACGTCGGCGACGTCGACCGGCAGTTCCTGCTGGCCGTCCCGCAGGGCGGCGGGGCGGGTACCGCACTGCCGCTGGTGCTGAACCTGCACGGTTACGGGCAGCCCGCACAGGAGCTCGAGCAGTACACCCAGATGGCGGACAGCGGCACCCGGGCCGGCTACGCCGTCGCCATCCCGGTCGGGGCGTCGAACCGGTGGAACTTCACCCGCTCGGCCAAGGTGGGCCCGGATGACGTTCTCTTCGTCGGCGCGCTGCTCAACGACCTGACCGGCCGGATGTGCCTGGACCCGAAGCGGGTGTTCGCCAGCGGCTTCTCCGACGGCGCCGACATGGTCCTCGCGCTGGCCTGCGCGCTGCCCGAGCGCTTCGCGGCGGTGGTCACGGTCGCGTCGAGCCGCTTGCCGGATGCCTGCGCCGCGCCACGGGCCAGCCTGCTCGAGCTGCACGGCACCGACGATCGGATCGCGCCGTTCAACGGCGGGGGCCAGGCCCGCACCGCCCCCTACAACGGGCTCGTCGCCCAACCGGTGGAGGCCCGCACCGACAGGTACGCGCGCGCTCTCGGCTGCGGCGGCGAGCACTCGACGGCGCAGGACTTCACCCACGTCGCGCGGACGAGCTGGACGACCTGCCCGGCCGGCAAGGACGTCGGCACCCTGGCGATGCAGGGCGGCGGGCACACCTGGCCGGGCGCGGCACCACGGCCCGAGCTGGGTGGCACGGTGACGAACCTGAGCGCGACCGTCGTGGCGCTGGCCTTCTTCAGCGGCCACCCGGCCGACGGCCGGACGGTGACCGGTGGCGGCTCGGGAGGCGGCGCGCCCGCGACGGGCGGCGCGGCCACGGGCGGCGCCACCGCGCCGACCCAGCCGCCGGCGGGGGCACCCGCGACCACCCCGCCCGCCTCGGCGGCACCCGGTGACCAGCCCGAGCCCACACCGACCGGGGCGAGCGACGATCCCGACCCGGCGCCGTCGGCGCCGCCCGGCCCGTCCACGAGCGCGACGCCGACCGGTGAGACGCCCGCAGGCGCCGGGTAGTCGCACGGACGGGCACGTCGCTTCTGGTGATGCCTCGTCGGGCGGCGGGCAGGGGCACGAACGGGCACGTCGCTCCTCGTGACGGTTCCGCGGGCGCCGGGTAGGGGCACAGACGGGCACGTCGCGCCCGGTGAGACGTCCGCGGGCGGCGGGCAGGAGAACGAAGATGCTGGTCACGCCCGGTGAGACATCCGCCGCCGGGGGTACGGACAGGGGCGGGCAGGTCACGCCCGGATGCTCCGGGTGTTGACCAGTCGTAGGCGCGGCTACACCCATTGCGCACCTTCGGGCCTCACCTGTCATGAACCGAACAGGCCTCGGTCGAAGCGTCGAAGGGCCTGCGAGAATAGGCAGCGTGGCGGAGGCTTCGGTCCAGCGTGAGGTTGTTCTGCTCGGGTCCACCGGCTCGATCGGGACTCAGGCGATAGATGTCGTACGCCGCAACCCGGACAGGTTCCGGGTGGTGGCGCTGATGGGAGGCGGGTCGCGGGTCGACCTGCTCGCGGCGCAGGCGCTCGACCTGAGGGTCGAGGCGGTCGGTGTGGCCGCGGCCTCGTCGGCGCAGGACCTTCAGCTCGCGTTCTTCGCGGAGGCGTCCAAGCGCGGCTACCGCCGTGGCGAGTTCGCCGTCCCGAAGATCCTCGCCGGGCCCGATGCGGCCAGCGAGATCGCGTCCTGGCCGGCGGACATCGTCCTCAACGGGGTGTCCGGCTCGGTCGGGCTCGCGCCGACGCTGGCGGCCCTCAAGGCCGGCGCGACGGTCGCGCTGGCGAACAAGGAGTCGCTGGTCGCGGGCGGCCCGCTGGTGCTCGACGCGCTCGGCGGCAACCCGGACCGGCTCGTCCCGGTGGATTCCGAGCACTCGGCGCTCGCGCAGTGCCTGCGCGGGGGGCGGCGTGAGGAAGTCCACAAACTGGTGCTGACCGCCAGCGGCGGGCCCTTCCGTGGCCGGAGCAGGAACGACCTGGCCGGGGTCACCCGGGAGCAGGCACTGGCCCATCCGACCTGGGCGATGGGCCCGCTGGTCACGATCAACTCGGCGACGCTGATGAACAAGGGCCTCGAGCTGATCGAGGCCCACCTGTTCTTCGGCGTGCCGTATGACGACATCGAGGTCGTCGTCCACCCGCAGTCGCTGGTCCACTCGATGGTCGAGTTCAACGACGGGTCGACCATCGCGCAGGTGTCGCCGCCGGACATGCGGCTCCCGATCGCGCTGGCCCTGGGCTGGCCGGACCGGGTGCCGCTGGCCCAGCCGCCGATGGACTGGACGCGCGCCCAGTCGCTGACCTTCGAGCCCCTGGACACCGTCGCGTTCCCCGCGGTGGACCTCGCCCGGACGGCGGGCCGCCTCGGCGGGACCGCGCCGGCCGTGTTCAACGCGGCGAACGAGGAGGCCGTCGCGGCCTTCCTCGCCGGGCAGCTGCCCTTCGTCCGTATCGTCGACCTGGTGGCCGAGGTGGTGCAGGCACACGAGGTGATCGCCCGTCCGACGCTGGACGAGGTGTTCGCCGTCGAGCGTGAGGCCCGCGCCGCCGCGAACCGCCTGATCGAGAAGGCCGGCGGGCATCCCGTGGCGGCCGGAGGACATGGTTGATGGCAACTCTGGGCATCGTCGCCTTCGTCCTCGCCCTGTTCGTCTCCGTCGTCCTGCACGAGGCGGGGCACTTCGTCACCGCCCGCTACTTCGGGATGAAGGCGTCCCGTTTCTTTGTCGGCTTCGGCCCCACCCTGTGGTCGAAGCAGCGCGGGGAGACCGAGTACGGCATCAAGGCCATCCCCGCCGGCGGGTTCGTCAAGATCGAGGGGATGACCTCCCTCGAGGAGATCGACCCGGCGGACGAGCCCCGTGCCTTCTACAAGGCGCGGGCGCGGGCCCGGCTGGTGGTGATGTCGGCGGGGTCGTTCGTGCACTTCGTCATCGCGATCGTGCTGATCTACGGGGTGCTGGTCACCATCGGCACCACCCAGCAGAGCCAGACGATGATCGGGCGCACGAGCTGCGTGGCGACGACGTCCGCCTGCACCGGCCCGGGGCCGGCGGCGGCAGCCGGGCTGCGGGTCGGCGACCGGGTGGTGAGCTTCGACGGTGTGGCCGTCACCACCTGGGAGAAGTTCACCCGGCTCGTGCGCGATCACGGGCCGGGCCCGGCGGTGCTCGTGGTGTCCCGCGACGGCGCGGACGTCACGCTGCGGCCGGACCTCGTCGAGGTGCTGCGCGACCGCGAGACCGGCCTCGCGGGCAAGGACCCGGTCGGCGCCCTGGGGGTCAGCCCCGGTCAGGAGACCGTCGACTACGGCCCGCTCTCGGCGGTTCCCGAGACGTTCTCGGTCATCGGCTCCGGGTTCACCGGGATGTACGAGACGTTCACCGAACGGATCGATGACATTGGCCGCATCTTCGGTGACAACCGCGACGAGAGCGGTTTCATCAGTGTGGTCGGCGCGGCCCGCCTCGGCGGTGAGGTGGCCGCGGCGGACGACGGCTGGACCGACCGGATCCGCGGTTTCCTGATCCTCGTCGCCGCGATCAACCTCGCCATCGGGATCTTCAACCTGTTGCCGCTGCTCCCGCTCGACGGCGGGCACATCGCGGTGCTCGGCTTCGAGCAGGCCCGACACGGCCTGCGTCGGCTGCGTGGCTATCGAGGCCCGGTGCAGCCGGTGGACTTCGCCAAGCTGTTACCAGCCACGTACGCCACGGTCGTCGTTCTCGTCGGGTTCAGTCTGATCATTCTGTCCGCCGACATCGTCAACCCCATCCGCATCAATCAGTAGCTGCCGTGTACCCGCGGTGGCGCGCGGTGGTGGTCTGCGGACGTCCCGGTCGCCGGTAGTTCCGGTGCGGGCGTCGCGTCTGGCCGTCGTGAGTGCGCCGCCCCGCACGACGCCGACTGACCCGGACGATCCCGTCCGTGACGGGCCTGGCCGGGTCGCCATCTGACGATCAAGCATCCGACACGCCAGTGAGGACATCGTGACCGTAACTCTGGGCATGCCCGCCGCTCCGCCTCGTCCGGTCGGAACGCGGCGGCTCAGCCGGCAGATCCACGTGGGCAACGTCCCGGTCGGAGGTGACGCCCCGGTCTCCATTCAGTCGATGTGCACCACGCTGACCTCGGACGTCAACGCGACCCTTCAGCAGATCGCCCAGCTCACCGCCGCCGGATGTCAGATCGTGCGGGTGGCGGTGCCCAGCCAGGACGACGCCGACGCGCTCCCGACGATCGCCCGCAAGTCGCCGATCCCGATCATCGCCGACATCCACTTCCAGCCGAAGTACGTCTTCGCCGCGATCGACGCCGGGTGCGCCGCCGTCCGGGTGAACCCGGGCAACATCAAGCAGTTCGACGACAAGGTCGGCGAGATCGCCCGCGCCGCCAAGGCGACCGGCACCCCGATTCGGATCGGGGTCAACGCCGGGTCGCTCGACAAGCGCCTGCTGGAGAAGTACGGGAAGGCCACTCCGGAGGCGCTGGTCGAGTCGGCGCTGTGGGAGGCCTCGCTGTTCGAGGAGCACGACTTCCGGGACATCAAGATCTCGGTGAAGCACAACGATCCCGTGATCATGATTCAGGCCTACCGGCTGCTGGCCCAGGCCTGTGACTACCCGCTGCACCTCGGTGTCACCGAGGCGGGCCCGGCGTTCCAGGGCACCGTGAAGTCCGCGGTGGCCTTCGGCGCGCTGCTGTCCGAGGGAATCGGCGACACGATCCGGGTCTCGCTGTCGGCGCCGCCGATCGAGGAGATCAAGGTCGCTTCGGCGATCCTGGAGTCGCTCGGGCTGCGCGAGCGCAAGCTGGAGATCGTGTCCTGCCCGTCCTGCGGCCGCGCCCAGGTGGACGTCTACACCCTGGCCAACGAGGTCAGCGCCGGGCTGGAGGGCATGGAGGTGCCGCTGCGGGTGGCCGTCATGGGCTGCGTCGTCAACGGCCCCGGCGAGGCCCGTGAGGCCGACCTCGGTGTCGCCTCCGGCAACGGCAAGGGACAGATCTTCGTGCGCGGAAAGGTCATCAAGACGGTGCCGGAGGCTCAGATCGTGGAGACTCTCATCGAGGAGGCCATGCGGCTGGCCGAGCAGATGGAGGCCGACGGCGCGGCCTCCGGCTCGCCGTCGGTGTCCGTGGCCTAGTACCTGGAAGGGCTGGATGGGTCTGCCGCTTCGCTCCGCTCCGACCCGGCTGCTTGACGATCGGGATCTGCCCGCGGTCACCCAGCTGCTGGGCCGCAACCCGGTAGCCGATGTCTTCGTCGCGTCGCGGGTGGCGGCGTGCGGTCTGGACCCCTGGCGCCTGGGCGCCGAGGTGTGGGGCCACACGGTCGACGGGACCCTGACCGCCCTGTGCTACTCAGGCGCCAACCTGTGGCCCGTGGCGGCGGGCCCGGCCTCGGCGAAGCTTTTCGCCGAGCGGGCCCGCCGGCAGGGCCGCCGCTGCTCGTCGATCGTGGGCGTCGGCTCGGCCGTCACCGCCATGTGGCGGCACCTGGAGCCGGTGTGGGGCCCGGCCCGGGAGATCCGCGCCGACCAGCCGTTACTCGCGATCCAGGCCCCGCCGCGCATCGCGCCGGACCCGGCGGTGCGCCAGGTCCGGCCGGACGAGCTGGACGTGCTGCTCCCCGCCTGCATCGCCATGTTCACCGAGGAGATCGGGGTCTCCCCGGTCGGGGCCGACGGCGGCGCCCTCTACCGTTCGCGCGTCGCCGAGTTCGTCGGCCAGCGCCGCTCGTTCGCCCACATCGAGGACGGCCGGGTGCTCTTCAAGGCCGAGATCGGCGCCGTCGCCGGCGACGTCTGCCAGATCCAGGGCGTCTGGGTCGATCCGGCCCTGCGTGGCCGTGGCCTCGGCGCCGCCGGGACGGCCAGCGTCGTGGCGCTCGCCCAGGCGACGTTCGCCCCGGTGGTCAGCCTGTACGTGAACGACTTCAACCACCCCGCCCGGCGCGCCTACGAGCGCGTGGGGTTCGAGCAGGTGGGGACCTTCGCCTCGATCCTGTTCTGACCAGAGCGCGCTGGTGACCGACGTGCACTGAGCGGCCACGTTCCGCGCATCTTTCCGCCCGGTTTCGTCCGGCGCCCGCCAGCTGCGAGCGCCCTACGCGACCGGGCGTTCACGCGTGGTGGGAAATCGTGTCATCCGTGTGAATTCCGGTGACGGGAAGACCCTTGGTCTGGCATCCTTACTTTCCCGATGTGTCCAATCGACTTGATGCGCTCGATCGACTTTGTGTAAGGCGCCGTGCGTGTGGGAAAGGGAAACGTGATGAGGCCCAAGAGGCTGTGGCAGCGGTTCGTGCCACTGGTTGCTGCCGGTGCGTTGGCGCTGGCGGTCACCGCCTGCTCGGGCGACGACGGGGGAACGGAGTCCGTGTCGGCGTCCGGGGAGGTGACCGGGACCCTGCGGCTGGGGTACTTCCCGAACCTCACGCACGCCCCGGCGCTCGTCGGCGTGGGGCAGGGCATCTTCGCCAAGGAGCTGGGGTCCGGCGTGAAGCTGGAGCCGTCGACCTTCAACTCGGGCACCACGGAGGCGGAGGCGATCCTCTCCGGCGCGCTCGACGCCGGCTTCATCGGCCCGAACCCCGCGGTGAACACGTTCATCAAGTCCAAGGGCGAGGCCATCCGGATCGTCTCCGGCGTCACCTCCGGCGGGGCGGCCCTGGTCGTCAAGCCCGAGATCACCTCGGTCGAGCAGCTGCGTGGCAAGACGCTGGCGACCCCGAGCCTGGGCAACACCCAGGACGTCGCGCTGCGGTTCTACCTGAAGAAGAACGGGCTCGTGACGGACACCAAGGGCGGCGGTGACGTCTCGATCCGCCCGCAGGAGAACTCGGTCACGGTCGACGCCTTCAAGTCCGGCGCCATCGATGGCGCCTGGGTGCCTGAGCCGGTCGCCTCCCGGCTGGTCGCCGAGGGCGGCAAGGTGCTCGTCAACGAGGCCGACGAGTGGCCTGACACCGACGGGAAGTTCGTCACCACCCTCCTGATCGTCCGCACGGAGTACCTGGAGAAGAACCCCGAGATCGTCCGCCGGCTCATCGCCGCCAACATCACGGCGATCGAGCAGCTCAACGCCGACCCGGCCGCCGGGCAGACTGCCGCGAACGAGGCGCTGGACAAGCTCACCGGCAAGCCGCTCGCCGACGGCGTCGTCACCTCGGCCTGGAAGACGCTGACCTTCGGCCCGGACCCGATCGCCAAGTCGCTGTTCCTCTCGGCGGCGCATCAGGAGGAGCTCGGGCTCATCGAGGACCCCAAGCTCGACGGCATCTTCGACCTGAAGATCCTCAACGAGCTGCTGGCGGACGCCGGCGACCCCGCGGTCTCGGACAAGTAGGCCTCCACACAGGTAGGTCTCCGCACAACTGAACCTCTGCACAACTGAACCTCTGCACAACTGAACGACCGATCGACCGCGGCTCGGTGGGCGCCTCCCGTCCGCCGGGCCGCGATCCGGGCTCTGCCCCAGCCCGGCGATGCCGCGACCGAGGCTGCGCGGCCGGTGCCACACCGGCCGCGCAGCCCGTTCCGCGTCCAGATCACGACATACCCTGAGGGGAGCAAGCTGTGACCGCGCTCGCGACGGACACGGCGCTGCGGATCGACGGCGTCAGCCGGGTCTTCGGTGCCGGCGCCGGTCAGGTCCACGCCCTCGACGGCATCCACCTGGATGTCCGTCCCGGCGAGTTCGTCTGTCTGCTGGGGGCGTCGGGCTGCGGCAAATCGACCCTGCTCAGCCTGGTCGCCGGGCTCGACCGGCCGACCGTGGGCACCGTCGACACCGGTGGCCGCCAGGTCGGGATGATGTTCCAGGACTCGGCCCTGCTGCCCTGGCTCACGGCCGGCGGCAACGTCGAGGTGCCGCTGAAGCTGCGCCGGGTGCCGAAGGCGACGCGCCGGGCCCGGGTCGACGAGCTGCTCGGCATGGTCCGCCTGGCCGGCCAGGGCGACCGCCGCCCGCACGAGCTCTCCGGCGGCATGCGCCAGCGGGTCAGCCTCGCCCGGGCGTTCGCCCAGGAGGCGGACATCCTCTGCATGGACGAGCCGTTCGGTGCCCTCGACGCGATGACCCGCGACCTGCTCCACGACGAGCTGGAGCGGATCTGGCGCGAGACCGGGGTCACCGTCCTGTTCGTCACCCACGACGTCCGGGAGGCCGTGCGCCTCGGTGACCGGATCGTCCTGCTCTCCTCCCGGCCCGGACGGGTCGCGGAGATCTTCGACGTCGCCATGGATCGCCCCCGCCGCATCGACGAACACCAGGTATCCGAGCTCGCCTCCGTCGTGACGGCGCGGCTGCGGCAGGAGGTCGCCCGCCATGGCCACTGACACCGACACGGTCACCAGCCGCTCCCTGGAAGCCGGTAGCGGGACCGATGGCCGGAACCTCGGCCCCGGGCCCGGCGGCGACCCCGCCACCGGCGACCCCGCCACCCCGGCGCAGCGGACGTCCGACGAGGCGCTCGCCGGCCTGGACGCCCTCGACCTCCCCGTCTCGTCCGGGCGGCCGACCGCGGGCCGGATCTGGTCGGTGACCTGGCCGAAGATCGCCGCGCTCGCGCTGTTCCTGCTCGTCTGGCAGATCGTCGTCTGGTCGGGGTGGAAGCCCACCTACGTGCTGCCCGGCCCCGGCGACACGCTGCCGGAGTTCTTCGACCAGCTCGGCACCGCCGAGTTCTGGGACGCGTTCGGCCGCACGCTGACCCGCGCCGGCGAGGGCTACGCGGTGGCGGTCGTGCTCGGTGGCGTCGTCGGCCTGGTGGTCGCCCGGTTCGGCCTGCTGCGCGCGGCGGTGGGGTCGTTCATCACCGCGTTGCAGACCATGCCGTCGGTGGTCTGGGTCCCGCTCGCGATCCTGCTGTTCAAGCTCAACGAGTCCGCGATCATGTTCGTCGTGGTCCTGGGCGCCGCCCCGTCCGTGGCGAACGGCGTCATCTACGGCGTCGACTACGTCCCGCCGCTGCTCGTGCGGGTCGGGCGCAGTATGGGGGCGCGCGGGTTCTCGCTGTACCGCCACGTCGTGGCGCCGGCGGCGTTCCCCTCGGTGCTCGCCGGGCTCAAGCAGGGCTGGGCGTTCGCCTGGCGCAGCCTGATGGCCGGCGAGCTGATCGTCATCGTGCCCGGGCACCCCTCGATCGGCGCCGACCTGCAGAACGCCCGGGACCTGTCGGACACCGTCGGCGTGCTGGTGTCGATGCTGACGATCTTCGCGATCGGCGTCGCCGTCGACGCGGTCTTCAACATCCTCGACCGGCGGATGCGTGAGCGCCGCGGCCTGCTCTCCGAGGGCTCGAACGCGGTGAGGGCGGCTCGTGGTCCTCGGAACGGTCGTCCGAAGGAGGATCCGACCGGTCCGACCGGGCCGGTCGGACCGCTCTCCGGCGCGGACACGTCAGCGGTCTGACCTTCGTCCGGCCCTCGCCCGGTGTCGGCCGGACGGGCGGTCCGGCCGCCCATGAGGAGCCCACGGGAAGCCCGCCCGCAGTGCGGACGGCAAGATGGGGGACATGCAGATCTCCGCCCGGGCCGACTACGCACTGCGGGCCCTGCTCACGCTCGCCGCGTCGGACGGCAGCCTCGTGAAGGGGGAGACGCTCGCCTCGGCCCAGGATCTTCCCCTGCGCTTCCTCGAGAACATCCTCACCGACCTGCGCCGCAGCGGCCTCGTGCAGAGCCGCCGCGGTGCCGACGGCGGCTACCAGCTGTGCCGCCCAGCCGAGGAGATCACGATCGCGACCGTGATCCGGGCGACCGACGGCCCGCTCGCCAGCGTGCGCGGCCGCCCTCCGGAGAACGCCCAGTACGAGGGCGCGGCCAAGCACCTGCAGGACGTCTGGATCGCCGTCCGGGTCAACCTGCGCCGGGTGCTCGAGTCGGTGACCCTCGCGGACGTCGCCAGCGGGAAGCTGCCCGACATCGTCCGTGACCTGAGGGACGAGCCCGACGCCTGGGTCACCCGATAGCGCGGGCGCCGGTGGGCTTCTCCTGGTTCGCCCCGGACGCGGTGCCGGCCGTCGACGGGACATCCCTCCCGGACGACCGCAAGCCGCTCGCGGCCGTGGTGTTCGACTGGGGCGGGACGCTCACCCTCTTCCACGACGTCGACCTGCTCGACCTGTGGCGGATGACCGCGCTGGAGATCTCGTCCGCGCACGCCGACGAGATCACCGCGATCCTGGCTGGCCTGGAGACGAGCTGGTGGCATGCCCGGGACGGCAGTGACGGCCTGGCCGGCAACGGCGCGGCGGGCGGTATGACCGGGTCGGTCACCGAACTGCTCGCGGCCGCCTCCGCGGCCCTCGGCGTGGACGTGGCCGCGGCCGTGCTGCGCGCGGTCAGCCGGCGCGACCTCGCCGCCTGGACCCCGCACACGGTGTGCGATCCCGAGGCGCTGCTGCTCGTGCACCTCGTGCGTGCCCGCGGCCTGCTCGTCGGCCTGCTCACCAACACCCGCTGGCCACGGGCCTGGCACGAACGCCTACTCGAACGCGACGGCCTGCTCGACCTCTTCCACGCCAGGATCTACACGAGCGACCTGCCCTTCGACAAGCCACACCCGATCGCCTTCCAGGCGGTGCTGGCCGCGCTGGGCGTCACCGACCCGTCCCGGGTGCTCTTCGTCGGCGACCGGCTGCGGACGGACATCCGCGGCGCGCGGGCGGCCGGCATGCGGGCTGTGCTGGTCGCGGACGGTGGCTCCGCGGACGGCGGATCGGCGGACGGCGCCGCGGCGGGCCTCGGCGGTGGTCCCGACGGGGTGGTCCTCGATCCGCGTGATCCCCTTGGGCTGGCGGTGGCGGGCCGCGATCTCGCGGGGCGGGCCGACCTGGGCCGCGACCCCGCCGCGCGGGATCTGCCCGGTGCGGACGGGGCCGCGGCCGGGGCGTCCGCGTCGATGTTCGCGGATGCGGTGATCGGCCGCCTCGGCCACCTGCTCGAGGTCCTCGACCTGCTCGGCGCTCCCGGGCCTGGGTCACCCGCCCCACGTCGCTGAACGGCCTCTCCGGACGCGCCCGGCGGGAGAGCCGCCGAGCGTGTTGTCCGGGCCGGGTTGTGTGCTGCTCGTGTGACTCGCTTCGGGGCGGGCGCGGGTCAGCTTCCGGGAAGCGCGGGGACCGCGGAGCCCGGTGGGGTTCCCGCGGCGAGGCGGGCGCGTTGGCCACGGAGGGTCATCGCCACCAGGGCGTCGACGGCGAGTTCGCGGTCGGCGCCGGTGAGGACGCCGACCGCGTCGTGGGCGGCCACGGCCGAGCGGTCCTCGACCCTGGCGAGCAGGTCGAGTGACCCGGCGACGCCGGCCGGCTCGACCGGCAGCCGGTAGGCGGCGAGCGCGGCCGGCGGCGTCGCCCCGCGGGCCCGCAGCGCGGCGACCAGCGAGTCGCGCAGCGTCCGATGATCATCGTGTGCCACCCGGGCGAGCTCGCGGGCCGGTCCCGCGGCGGCCCCGAGCGGGGCGAGGACCCCGCCCGCGGTCGCCGTCGCGTAGACCGCCGCGTGCGCGGCCGCGAGCATCGAGGACAGGGCGACGACCGCGGCGTCTTCGGCGGTCATCCGGCCGCCCCCGGTGCGCCCAGTGCCGCGACGAGTTCGGCGTGCGCGGACTCGGCCGCGCACAGGCTCGCCAGCAGCGGCGCCAGGCCGGCACCGGCGGCGAGGCAGCCGGTGCGGTGCGCCGCTGCGGTCGTCCGCTCAAGCTCGGCCAGCGCGCTCAGTGTGGTGGCCCGGGTCTCCGGAGTGTCCGATCCGGCCGGCGGGGGAGTGTCCGCGGCCGGGGAGGAACGCAGGCCCGCCCCGGACGGCGTGCTCGCCCCGGCCGGCGTGCCCGTCGTGCCCGCCGCGGTCGCGGCCTCGGGCAGGCCCTGGGCGACCAGCTCGCGGGCGTGTTCGGCGTGCTGGGCGCGGATCGCCCGCAGCGTCTCCGCGAGGCCCGGGTGCTGGTCGATCGCGCTGTCGTAGGCCTCGATCAGCGCGGTCTCCCGGGTGTGTGCCGCTCCCGCGGCGGTGACGTCGGCGGGGGTGACCCGGCTGGTGGAAGCGCCGCCGGTCGAGGTGGTGCAGCCGGACATCCCGGCGAGGAGCAGCCCGCCCGTCCCGGCCAGTGGCAGCACGGCCAGAAAGGCCCGGCGGGACGGACCGGGACCGGCGGCGGTGGGCACGGCTGGCAGCTTCGCACATCGGCGTGCTGCCGTCGGCGCGCCGGTGGCACCGGTCGGCAGGCGAGCCGGACCGGGCCCCGATTGGAGTGCTCCGCCGGCGGACGTAGGCTAAGGGATCTCGACCGTGTGACGCCAGTGCCGCGGCTCCACCAGCGGCCGGTCGACCCCGGGCGAGGTCACCTCGAGCACGTAGGCCCCGGAGATCGGGCTCGCGCCCGAGCCACCCGCGGCGCCACGGGTAGAGACGG
>NZ_UBIZ01000072.1:0-10907 GCF_900465275.1 Parafrankia sp. Ea1.12
CGGGTGGGCCAGGTGGCCGGCCCGGGAGGTCCGCGAAGTCCGACAAGCTCGCCGCGGGGGGCGGGTCCACGGCCCTCGGCACGGCGGTTACGCCCAGTAAGTCCGAATCGTCCCGAAAGGCGGGGCCAGCCCGGGAGCGCGCGACCGCCCGGGAGACCGCCGCCGACGGCGGCGACGACGGCGACGGGCCCACCGATCCCGGGACGACCGACCACCTCCAGGGCTCTTCAGGCAGCGCGATGGCCGGTTCAGGCATCCCCGCACAGGTCTCGTCCGAACCGGTGGACCCGGGGGTGAAGGGCCGCGAACTTCAGCGGTGAAATTACATTTCTGCAGGTCAGAGCGGTTGACAATGCCCCGCCGCGGGACTTCGGACGCTCCACCGGCGGCCATCTGGGTGACGGAATGTGTCGTTCTGTCCTGGTTAGCTGAGACGCCAGAGACAGAACGCCGCCCAGGCGGCATGGCGGAAGAGGGCACGCGGCGTGGACGGGCTCACCATGGACGGGCTCACCGTGGACGGGGTCGCGATGTCGGCGATCACGATGGGTGGCTTCACCATCGAGGAAATCACTGTGGAGCGGATCCTGCCGCGTGGGCACCGGGGCCGGGACAACGCCCCGATAGAGATCCTGATCAGGGATGGCGGGGTCGAGATCTACCCGCCCTCCGCGGAGAACACCTACTTCGCCCCGCGGACGGAGCGCGACCGGCCGGCTGTACCCGCGGCACGCGAGTCGACAGAATACGAGACGGCGTACTACGAGCCGGCCCGTTTCGAGCCGGCAGAGCACCAGCTGACACAGCTCGAGCTGGCGGAGCACGAACCGGCGGACTATGCGCCGGTGGAACACGGATCGGCGGGTCCCGAGGTGGCGGAGTACGAACCGGCGGACGAGACGGACGAGGCGGGCGACCCGGCCGAGCAGGCCCACCCGGCCACGGTGTTCGACCGTGCGGCGTACGACTACGACGCCGACGTCCACGGTGTGCCGTTCTTCCGTCCGCTGGGCAAGACCCTGGTGGCCGCGGCCGGCATCTCCCCCGGGGAGAACGTGATCGACCTTGCCTGCGGGCGCGGCGCCGTGCTGTTCCCGGCCGCCGAGGCGACCGGGCCGGCCGGCTCCGTCCGGGCGTTCGACCTGGCGCCGACCATGGTCGAGCTGACCGCGGCCGACGTCGCGGCCCGTCAGCTGCCGTGGGTCGACGTCACGATCGCCGACGCGATGGACCCGCCCGTCGAGCCGGGCTCGGTCGATGTCGTCCTCTGCGGGATGGGCCTGTTCCTGCTGCCCGACCCGGTGGCGGCGCTCGCCCGGTGGCGCGGCGTCCTGCGGCCCGGCGGGCGGCTGGCCGTGACCGTCTTCGGGCCGGCGGACCCGCTGTGGGACCGTCCCGACTACCCGCTGCGGCTGGCGACCTCGGTCGGTGCGGCCGAGCGCCGGCCGGGGCACGCCATCCTGGCGGAGGGCGCGCTCGCCGACGCGCTCACCGCGACCGGTTTCACCCTCACCCGGGACGAGCTGGTCGCCACCGATCTCGTGTTCCGCGATGTGGCCCACTGGTGGCGCTGGGCCTGGGGGACGGCGCTGCGGTCCATGCTGGAGAAGGTCTCCGACGCCGAGGGCCCGGCGATGATCGAGGAGTTGACCCGGTGGCACGCCCCGTCCACCGACGCGGGCGGCCTGCACTGGCGCCCGACGATCCGCGTCGTCACCGCGGTCGTGACCGACCCGTCCGCCTGAGCCCGACGCTGACGGGCAGCCGTCAGGCCGGTGGCGGGCCCGGCGGGAGCCGGCCGCAGAACAGACAGCAGTCCGGGTGCAGTCCGGTCAGTCCGGTCAGTCCGGGTGTCAGACCAGGTAACGGGCGACGAACTCGGCGACACAGGCCGGCTTGGCCGCGCCCTCCAGCTCGATGGTGAGCTGGTTGACCGCCTGGGCGCCGCCGGGGATCTCCTCGACCGAGATGTTGCGGAGCGTCCCGCGGACCCGGGAGCCGACCGGGACCGGCTGTGGGAAGCGAACCTTGTTCAGGCCGTAGTTCAGCGCCATGGTGATGCCGGTGACCTGCGCGATCTCCGCGACCATCACCGGCAGCAGCGACAGGGTGAGATAGCCGTGCGCGATCGTCGTCTTGAACGGCCCGTTTTTGGCCTTCTCGACGTCGGTGTGGATCCACTGCCAGTCGCCCGTCGCCGCGGCGAAGGTGTTGATCTGATCCTGGGTCACCGTGAGCCAGGAGCTGGTTCCCAGCTCCTGGCCCTGGACCCGCTTCAGCTCGTCGATGCCGTCGATCGTCGCCACCCGGCGAGTATCCCGGAGCGGGCGCCGACGCGCTCGGCTTCGCCCCGCGACCGCCCGATCAGGCGTGCGCGACGAAGTTGAAGCGGTTGCCGTTGTCGAACGTCTTGCGGAACGTGCCAAGGGTGTAGGGGCCGGTGCCGTCCATGTCGAAGATGCGCAGGCCGAGATCGCCGTCCACGAGGCGGTACATGTCCTCGGCGGTGGTCCCGTACTTCCGCGCGGCGGCGCCGAACTCGAAGATCACATAGGGGCGGTTCGCGGAGAGCAGCTTCTCGCCGCCCTTGAGCACGCCGTACTCCGCACCCTCGACGTCGATCTTGATCAGGTCGAGCCGGTGGTCGGGGGGGAGCGTCTCGTCGAGCACCTCGACGACGACCTCGATCTGCTCGACCTCCTCGGCGCCGTCCGGCGTCCGCTGGAGCAGGCCGCTGTACGCGGGCCGGCTGCGGACGTAGGCGAACGGGCTCACCCCGGCCTTCTCGGCGAGCGCGGCCTGCTTGAGCGTGACGGTCGGGAACTCCAGGCACAGGTACTCGAACAGGTGCGGCAGCGGCTCGTAGCCGATGTGCTCGCCGCGCGGGGCGTGCAGCACGATCGACTTGAGCACGTCACCGCGGTGGGCGCCGACGTCGATGCAGTTCGAGTCCTCCTGCAGGACGAAGGACAGCAGGAGCGCGAGGTGGCGGTCGTCGACCGCGTTGCGCCGGGCGCTGGGGAGCACGGTGCGGCGGACCAGCTTCAGCGCCGGACCCAGGCCCAGCTCGACCGCGGTCTGGCGCAGCTGGCCGAGTTGCTTGTTCATCTGCTCCTGCATCGCGGAAAGTCCCCTTCGCGAGCCATCGGTCCGGGTGCCGGCCGACCGCCAGCTCCGCTGGCCGTGGGGCCCCGCCCGTCCGGCTGGTTGTCCAGGAGTGCGGCGTCCGTGGTGCAACACCACGCCGGCCGCACTTTGGTGCCGTCGCGCTGATTGTGCCAAGGACGCACGACACGTCCATCGCCGACCCCTCGGGAGACACAACCGAGATACGACAGAAGGCCGCTCCGTTACCTGACGAACCTGGTAATGGAGCGGCTCTCCGCATCCGGCGGTGCAGGCGTCAGGCCGGCGTCGCCGCAGGTAGGGGGACCCGCACCGGCTCGGCCGTCGCGTCGAACGCCTCCACCGGCGGGCAGGTGCAGACCAGGTTGCGGTCGCCGTAGGCGCCGTCGATGCGCCGCACCGGCGGCCAGTACTTCGCCGCGCGCAGCGACGCCACCGGGTACGCCGCGACGGACCGCGGGTACGGGTGCGCCCACTCGTCCCCGGTGACCATCTCCGCGGTGTGCGGGGCGTTGCGCAGCGGGTTGTCGTCGCGGGGCCACTCCCCCGCGCCGACCTTCGCCGCCTCGGCCCGGATCGCGATCATCGCGTCGCAGAACCGGTCGATCTCGCCGAGGTCCTCGCTCTCGGTCGGCTCCACCATGAGCGTCCCCGCCACCGGGAACGACATGGTCGGGGCGTGGAAGCCGTAGTCGATCAGCCGCTTGGCGACGTCGTCGACGGTCACGCCCGTCTCCTTCGTCAACGGCCGCAGGTCGAGGATGCACTCGTGCGCGACCAGGCCGTTACGTCCCGCGTAGAGGACAGGGTAGTGCGGCGCGAGCCGGCGGGCGACGTAGTTGGCGTTGAGCACCGCCACCGAGGTCGCCTCGCGCAGCCCCTCCGCCCCCATCAGCCGGATGTAGGCCCACGGGATCATCAGGATGCCGGCCGACCCCCACGGTGACCCCGAGATCGGCCCGACCCCGGTCTCCGGGCCCGCCTCCGGGCGCAGCGGGTGGTTGGGCAGGTAGGGCAGCAGCTTCGCGCCGACCGCCACCGGCCCGACCCCCGGACCGCCGCCACCGTGCGGGATGCAGAAGGTCTTGTGCAGGTTCAGGTGGCTCACGTCCGCCCCGAACCGGCCCGGCTTCGACAGCCCGACCAGCGCGTTCAGGTTCGCCCCGTCGACGTAGACCAGCCCGCCGGCGTCGTGCACCACCGCGCACGCCCGCGCGATGCCCTCCTCGTACACCCCGTGGGTGGACGGGTAGGTGACCATCAGCGCCGCGAGCGCCGGGGCGTGCGCGGCCGCCTTGGCGGTGAGGTCGTCCAGGTCGACGTTGCCCTCCGCGTCGCACGCGACGACGACCACGCGCATGCCGGCCATCGCCGCGCTCGCCGCGTTCGTCCCGTGCGCCGACGACGGGATCAGGCAGACGTCGCGCACCGGGTTCCCGGCCGCGGCGTGGTCGCGGTGGTAGGCCCGGATCGCCAGCAGGCCGGCGAGCTCACCCTGGCTGCCCGCGTTCGGCTGCACCGAGACGCCGGCGTACCCGGTGATCCGGGCCAGCCACTCCTCCAGATCCCGGATCATCGACACGTAGCCGGCGGCCTGGTCCAGTGGGGCGAACGGGTGGATGTCGGCGAAGTCCGGCCAGGTGACCGCGGCCATCTCGGTCGTCGCGTTGAGCTTCATCGTGCAGGAGCCGAGCGGGATCATGCCGCGGTCCAGCGCGAAGTCGACGTCGGCGAGCCGGCGCAGGTAGCGCAGCATCGCCGTCTCGGACCGGTGCGCGTGGAACACCGGATGCGCCAGGTACGGCTCCTCCCCGGTGCGGATCAGCGCCGCCGGGAGGGCCGGGCCCGCCGCCGGACCGGCGGCCGCGGCCGGCCCGTCCGCGCCACCCACACCGAAGGCGGACCAGACGGCCCGCAGGTCGGCCGCCACGGTCGTCTCGTTGCAGGAGACGCCGACATGGTCGCCGTCGACGAGACGCAGGTTCACCCCGTGCGCGAGCGCGTCGGCGACCACCTGGGCCGCACGCCCCGGCACCCGGGCGAGCACCGTGTCGAAGAACCCGTCGTGGACGATCTCCACCCCGCCGGCGCGCAGCCCGGCGGCGAGGCTCACGGCGTGCCCGTGCACCCGGGCCGCGATCCCGGCCAGCCCCTCGGGCCCGTGGTAGACGGCGTACATCGACGCCAGCACCGCCGGGAGCACCTGCGCCGTGCAGATGTTGCTCGTCGCCTTCTCCCGCCGGATGTGCTGCTCACGGGTCTGCAGCGTGAGCCGGTAGGCGGGGTTGCCGGCCGCGTCCACCGAGACCCCGACGAGCCGGCCGGGCAGCGTCCGCTCCAGACCCGACCGGACGGCGAGATAGCCGGCGTGCGGCCCGCCGAAGGACAGCGGAAGCCCGAACCGCTGGGTGCTCCCGACCGCGATGTCCGCGCCGAGCGCGCCCGGCGAGCGCACCAGGGTGAGCGCGAGCAGGTCCGCGGCGACCGTCACCACGATGTCGCGTTCCCGGGCCTGCGCGATCACCCCGCGCAGGTCCCGCACCTCCCCACCGGCCCCCGGGTACGACAGCAGCACGCCGAAGGCGTCCCCGAGCACGTCGGACGGCACTACCGAAGGCACCTCGGACGGTGCCGACGGCGCGGCGGACTGCGCGGGAGCGGCCGGTCCGGCGGCCGGCCGCTCACCCGGGGCCGGCGACGGACGTCCGGTGAGCCCGTCGCGGAGGTCGACGACGAGCACGGTGATGCCGAGCGCCTCCGCCCGGGTCCGGACCACCGCGATGGTCTGCGGCAGCGTGTCGGCGTCGATCACGAAGGTCGAGCGGCGGCCCCGGGCGGCCCGGTGGGCGATCTGCATGGCCTCCGCCGCCGCCGTCGGCTCGTCCAGCAGCGAGGCGCCGGCCACGGCGAGGCCGGTCAGATCCGTGATCACCGTCTGGAAGTTCAGCAGGGCCTCGAGCCGCCCCTGGGAGATCTCCGGCTGGTACGGCGTGTACGCCGTGTACCAGGCCGGGTTCTCCAGGACGTTGCGCTGGATCACCCCGGGCATGACCGCCGGGTGGAAGCCCAGACCGATCATGGAGGTGACCCGCCGGTTGTACCCGGCCAGCCCGCGCAGCTCCGCGAGCACCTCGGTCTCGTCGACGGCCGGGGGCAGGTCCAGCTCGGTGTCCCGGATGGCCGCCGGCACCGCCGCGTCGGTCAGCCCCGTCAGCGAGCCCAGCCCCAGCAGGTCGAGCATCGCCCGGCGGTCGGCCTGGTCCGGGCCGACGTGCCGGTCGGTGAACCTCGGGACGAACCCGGCCGGCAGCCCCGGCCCGGCGGTGTCCGGTCGCGCGGATCCGGTGGACTCCGGTCGCGGCGGGGCCTGGCGGGCCTGCGTGTCGCCGCCGTTCCCGGACGCCGCCTCGGCGGCAATCCCCCTGGCCGCGTCCGTCGCCACGGCGGGTGCCGCGGTGTCGGAAATCGGTGTCTGTGTGGTGGTCTCGATGGTCATCGCGCGCTCCGGAGGTCGAGCAACGCCGGAGGCACCCCCGCGATCGGTGGTCACGGCGGCGCTCCCGCGTCGCGGCGGGCCTCCCCCTCTGTCATGGGCCTGAGAGCTTCGCCGGCCTGCCATGCCACCCGGAGCCTCCCGAGAGACGCGGCGGCCGGCTTGCACCGTCGGCGGGACGCTTGCGCGTCCGCTTTTCAGAGTCGCCTGACCCGGCGGTCTTGGGCCTGAGAGTTTGCGGGGAGTTCTTGCTCCTTCGGCGCCCCGGGCCACGGCCCGGAGCTCTCCCGCACGGGTGTGAGCGGCGCGATGTGAAGTTGTCAGCCCGCGGCGAGCGGGCCGTCCTGAGGCCAGGCTAATCGGCCTCGGTCCCGGCGGCCAACGATCCCGGCGATCTCGAAACAGGCACGAAACACGATGTCGACCAGGCTGAGAACTGCCTCACACCCGGGGCGTCGGTGCCTCGCGGCGGCGGTTCCCGTGCCTCGCGGCCACCGCCGTACCGCCGTACCGCCGTGCGGTTCACGCGCCGTGACCGGGGAAGTGTCCTCGAGGCGGCGTCCAGGGCCGCGGGCGGCCGGAAGCCATGGCCGCGACAGGGCCCGAGGACGGTCGGGCAAAGGGGCCGGCGGGGCGGCCGGCCGGCGAAGGAGGGAAACGGGATGGCCCGAGGGATCAGGTCCAGGAAGTCCTCCAGGAACGGCGGGAGCGCGAAGCGGGCGAAGACGGCGCGTATGCGCACGGACGTCCCCTCCACCGTCGCCCGTTCCGACGACAAGGCCGTGCGTACCTGGAAGGAGACCCACGACTCGGCGGTCGAGAGCTACGGCGAGGGTGAGCGTGCGCACCGCACGGCGTTCGCAGCGCTCAAGCACACACACGAGAAGGTCGGGGACAACTGGGCCCCCAAGGAGGGCGGCCGCCGCGGGCCCTCCGACGAGCAGGCCGCGCGCCCCACCGACAAGGCACTTTCCGACCCGCTTCCCACCGCCGAAGGCGTGGACGAGAAGGCGTCCGTGAAGCACCTGCGGGAAATCGCCCGGCAGCTCGACATACCGGGCCGCTCGACGATGAACAAGGCCGACCTGATCGAAGCCGTCAGGAAGGCGAACCGGCGGGCCACCGCGGCCGCCCGCGGCTGACTCCCGGCCCCCGGCGGAAAACACCGCCGGGGGCCGCCCGCCGGGCCGCCGCCTGCCGGTCAATACCTCCGGCGGCGGTCACTCCGGGGCTCCGGCGGTCACTCCGGCTGTTTCGCGTCGCGGAACTTCGCCGCCTCGACGTCGCTGCGCGCGCCACCGCGCTCCCCCTCGAAGAACGACTCGGCAAGGCGGTCGTGTGAGGTCTGGTCCGTCACCTGGCGGGCCATCTCCTCGTCGGAGAGCCCCTGGCCGGCCGGCGCGGTGTGGGTGGCGGTGTAGGTGGCGGCACGGGCACGCGGCCGGGCCTCGCGGGCCGAGGGCCGTACCGGCTGTCCCGTCCTGGTCTTCGTGTCGTTCCTGGCCTGTTGCCCCATGCTCGCCCTCCCACCATCCGTCCGGCGGCACCGGCCTGCCGGCATTCGCCCGTTCCGGTGGCTGATCCCTGCCGGCATTCGCCCGTTCCGATGGCTGATCACCGCGGCCGCGACGAGCCGGCCGCGATCCGCCACTGTCGACATGCCCGGACCGCGCCCTCATCACCCCCGCCTGTCCCGCGGCGCCGAGAGGTTTTTCCGGGGCCCGGACGGACATGTAGCCCGCGCCGGCCTCGGGACGTGACGAGGTCGTATCCCGAGCGCGCTCTGGCGACGGGCCGCGCGACGAGAGGCGAGCCATGTCCTTCTACGACAAGGTCGAGTCGACGTTCTACGGCTGGTGTGTGGAACGTCTGCTGACCACCGCGGAGCACGGCGGATGCCTGGCCGGCGGGATCCTGGAGATCGGCTCGGGGACGGCCGTGCCGGTGGTGCGGGCCCTGCTGCGCTCCGGCTCCGACACGCGGGTGCACGGATTCGAGCGCGACCCGCGGGCGGCGGCGACGGCGCGGCGCGCGATCGGGCTGACCCCGCTGCGCAACTACGTCGTCGACGAGGGCGACTTCTTCACCGCGGTGCCGACGGCCGCCCAGCGCTGCGTGATCGGGAACCCGCCGTACCTCCCGGCCGAGCCGGGCACGTCCTGCGCGCCGGACCTCTGGGGCGGCCCCCGCGGCGCCGAGGTCACCCAGGACGTCCTGGACTGCGGGCTCGACCTGGCGATGCTGATCGTCTCCTCGATCGCCGACCCGCTGGGAGTGCTCCGGTTCGCCCGTGATCGGGGCTACTCCGTCACCGACTGGATGGTCACGCCGATCCGCTTCGGGAGGTTCTGCCGGGACGCCGGGGTCCGCGCCCGCATCGGCGATCTCGCCGGCCGCGAGCAGGCGTTCTTCGCCCCCCACTCGTACCTGATCGCCGGGGTCACCTTCGTGCGCGACGCCGGCACCCGGGACCAGAGCGCCGTGCTGGGGGACGTCCTGCGCGCCGCCGGCCGGGCGTCGGAGGTCGCCGATCCGCAACCCCGGGCGGGCGGGGCCGTGGTGGGGGCTCCGGCCGGGACAGAACGGGTTGTGGCGGGAGCGCAGGCCGGAGCCGCGAAGCGGGCCGGGACGGCGGCGCGGGCCGGGACAGCGCAGCCGGTCGGGCGATGAGGACGGGGCGGCCCCCGGACCACTCCGCGGGATACGGGACCGTGTTCACCCCGGCGGTGCTCGAGGCGCCGCCGCTCCCGGTTCCCCGTGGCCCCCTCTCCGAGTACCTCGTCGAGCTGCTCGGCGGCGACGTCCGGCCTGCCGCCGGGTGGCCGAAGCCGGCGGACGACGCGCTGTTCGGCGAGGACGGGGCCCTCGCGCTGCACTGCCTGTACGAGCTTCACTACCGGGGATTCCGCGGGGTCGACGACCGGTTCGAGTGGGAGCCCTCGCTGCTCGCGTTGCGGGCGGAGCTCGAGGGCGACCTGGAGCGCCGCCTGATCGACCTGGCCGGCCCGGACCCGTCCCCCGCGGGGGACATCACCTCCCCCGCGGGGGACATCACCGCGGAGCTGCGCCGGGTGATCTCCCAGCCGGGAGGCCGTTCCTTGTCCGGCCGCCTCGCCGAGCGGGGCAGCCTCGATCAGTTCCGCGAGTACGCGACGCACCGCTCGCTCCTCCAGCTGAAGGAGGCCGACCCGCACACCTGGGCCGTTCCCCGCCTCACCGGCGCCGCCAAGGCCGCACTCGTGGAGATCCAGGCGGACGAGTACGGCGGTGGCACCGAGCGGGACATGCACCAGAACCTCTTCGGCCTGACCATGCTCGAGCTGGGCCTGGACCCCTCGTACGGCGCCCACGTCGACCGCCTGCCCGGAGGCACCCTGGCCACCGCCAACGTCCCGAGCTTCTTCGGCCTGCACCGGCGGTGGCGGGGCGCGCTCGTGGGGCACCTGGCGGTCTTCGAGATGACATCGGTCGAGCCGATGGGCGCCTACGCCGCGGCCCTGCGGCGGCTGGGCCTGCCCTGGAGCGCCCGGCACTTCTTCGAGGTCCACGTCGTCGCCGACGCCCACCACCAGAATCTCGCGGCGGAGTCACTCGCGGGTGGCCTTGTCCGCGCCGAGCCGGCGCTCGCCGGCGACGTCCTGTTCGGTGCCCGGGCAACCATGGCCGTCGAGGGCTACTGCACGGAGAACATCCTCGCCGCCTGGGACCGCGGGGAAACGGCCCTGCTCCCGTGTCGGGGAGAACCGAGCGCCCGCTAAGTGGGTCGTCGGTCGGCCCGCGAGGGCTACCTCGGTGAGGCGCCGCGGTGTCAGCCTCGGTGTGGCACGCCGGGATCATCGATGCGAGGCGTGCCATCCACGCGTAGCCCACGAAAGTGCAGGTAGAGGCACATGTAGGGCAATGGTTCGTGTCGGCCGGGGTAGTTGAACCCCACGCCCCAAATGAGCGCCGTAGCGTCCGCTCCCCACCCGGTGGGCCGGTCGGCCGATCGCTACTCCGCGGTCACCACGCTGATCGCCACCGTCGTCGCACTGAGCTTCCTGTTCGGGACCGGCAGCGTCGGGGCACTGGGCACTGGGCACTGGGCATCAGACTCTCCAGACCGTCAGCGCCGGCCATGGCCGGGTAACGGGGACGCATTGCTGCGCCCCCGTCCCCTCAGACCTACATCCGTCAGTAACGACGGTTGGCGTGATCAAAGATCGGTGATCTTTCCCTTTCCGGCTTGTTGATGGTGTTTCCGGCTGGTGGGCAGGGTGACGGCCCGGCTGTCGTACCGGGTGGGCGC
>NZ_UBIZ01000162.1:0-37910 GCF_900465275.1 Parafrankia sp. Ea1.12
TCCTGGGCGGGCAGTGGCAGGGTCGGCTCGGGGCCCGGGCCGGTGGCCGTCTCCTCCCCGGCCGGGGCGTCCGCGGGCCGCGCACCGGCCTCGACGTCCACCCCGCCCGGCGGCGGGGCGTTCCAGCGCGGGTGGTGGAACGGCGCGCGCGCCGCTTCGCGGGGCCAGACCGTCCAGGACGCGCCGGACTGCCACTGGACGATCGGGACCTGATGGCCGACCTGGAGCCCGGTCGCCTCGTCGAGCCGGAAACGGCCCAGCATGGTCGTGGTGTCGAGGCCGCGCGCGGCGGCCAGGAGCGAGGCGTCGCCGACGCCGCCGCAGTGGCGGATGCAGCGCCCCAGGATCAGCCCCCCCACGTACGCCCAGGCGGCGGTCGCCGTCGGCGGGACGCCGTGCAGCGTGGCGAAGTCGGCGGAGAACTCCCGTGCGGTCGGGCCCGTCCCCACCTCGGCGACGCTGTCCGGGGCCCAGCTCGCCGGGGCCAGCAGGCCCTCGCGCAGCGCGCCCAGCGTCGCCGTGGCCTCGGCGCTCACCGCGGTGGAGAACGCCGCGGCCCGCCACGAGCGGCGCAGCAGCACGTTCGCGATCTCCAGCTCGTCGTCGGCGCCGCCGTGCACGATGAGGACGTCCGCCGGCGGGAGCAGCCGGGCCGCCTGCGCTCCGCGGCCGGGCGGGAACACGTTGGAGGTGACGTCGTAACCCTGGGAGCGGGCCGCGGCCTTGGTCACCGACGTCAGCTCGACCGCGAGATCCCCCGAGGCCAGCAGCGCGACCCGGCGGGCGTGGCGGTCCACCGAGCGGATCGCCGAGAGCACCCCACGCGGCCAGGTGGAGGTCGGCGCGGCCACGTTGACGACGTGCGGGAACGACTGGCGCATGAAACGCGTGGACGGGGCACCGGCGTTGAACACGACCCGGCCCGTCGCGCCGAGCGCGGCGAGCGCCGCGCGCGGGCCGACCGGGCCGAAGACGGCGGCGGGCTCGGCCGCCGCGGCCGAGCGCATCGCGCCGACCGGGTCGGGGTGGGCGTCGTAGGCCGTCACGCCCACTTCGTCCCAGGGCGGCGGCAGCCGTTCGTCACGCGCCCACAGCGTCATTCCGCGCAGTGCCGCCAGGCCAAGGGCGGCGTCCGGTCCGGTCAACGGCGTGACCAGCGCGACGGGGAGCGGAGTCGTCATCGGCAGAAACCCGTGAGGTCGAGCACTCCTTCAGAATCCCACGGCCGTCGGGGCGGCACACCCGGCGGGAGCCCTAGGATCTGCGGTGGGCAAGGGGATGTCGGCGGCAACGACGTGATCTTCGTGCCGTGTCGTGCCGTGTCCTGCGGTGGCGTCATCGATGCGCCTTCGGGTGTGTCCTCGGGTGTGTCCTCGGGTGAAGGAGCGAACGGGTGGCGAGGAACTCCGGACGCGTCGGTGACCCTCCACCGCCGCCCGAGCCGCTGCCCGTCCCGGCGGTCGACGCGCACTGCCATCTGGACCTGATGGGCACCCCGGTGGCCGAGGCCATCGCCGCGGCCCGCGCCGTCGGCATCACCCGGATGGTCTCCGTCGGCGTCGACCTGCCGACCAGCCGCTGGCAGGCCGAGATCGCCGCGGCCAACCCGGAGGTCCGCGCGGCGGTGGCGATCCATCCCAACGCGGCGGCGAACGGCGTCGGCGAGGAGACGTTCGAGGCGATCGCGGCGCTCGCCCGCCTAGACGGTGTCGGCGCGGTCGGCGAGACCGGGCTCGACTACTACCGCACGCCCCCGGAGCAGCACGCCGCCCAGCAGGCGAGCTTCCGCCGGCACATCGCCATCGCCAAGGAGACCGGCCGGGCCCTGATGATCCACGACCGGGAGGCGCACGACGACACGCTGCGCATCCTGGCCGAGGAGGGCGCGCCCGAGCGGGTCGTGTTCCACGCCTTCTCCGGCGACGCGGAGATGGCCAAGATCTGCGCCGACGCCGGGTACGTGATGTCCTTCGCCGGCAACGTCACCTTCAAGAACGCCCAGGAGCTGCGCGACGCCGCCGCGGTGGTGCCCGCCGAGCTCCTGCTGGTCGAGACCGACGCGCCGTACCTCACCCCGGTCCCGTGGCGCGGGCGGCCCGGCGGCCCGTATCTGGTGCCGCTCACCCTGCGGCTGCTGGCACAGACCCGCGGCGAGGCCGTCGACGAGCTCGCCGCCCAGGTCGCCGCCAACGCGGAACGGACGTTCGGGCCCTGGTAGAGACCGAGGCGCTGCTCTCGCCGGCCGACATCCGGGAGCTCGCCCACGCCCTTGACCTGCGGCCGACGAAGCGCAGGGGCCAGAACTTCCTGGTGGACCCGAACACCGTCCGCCGGCTGGTGCGCCTGGCCGCGGTCGGCCCGGACGACGTCGCGCTCGAGGTGGGCCCCGGGCTGGGCTCGCTCACCCTCGGCCTGGTCACCGAGGCGGCGGCGGTGGCCGCGGTCGAGGTCGATCCGGTGCTCGCCGCCGCCCTGCCCGTCACCGCCGCGGCCCGGCTGCCGGCGGCGGTGGCCGCCCGGCTCCACGTCGTCGAGGCGGACGGCCTGCGGGTCGAGCCGGCCGACCTGCCGCCGGCGGTCGCCGCGCCGACGGTGCTGGCGGCGAACCTGCCGTACAACGTGGCCGTCCCGCTGCTGCTCGGTCTGCTGGAGCGGTTCCCGTCGATCGAACGGGGCCTGGTGATGGTGCAGGCCGAGGTCGCCGACCGCCTCACCTCGCCGCCCGGCGGGCGGATCTACGGCGTGCCGAGCGTGAAACTGGCCTGGTACGCGCAGGCCCGGCCGGCCGGCGCGGTGCCCCGCCCGGTGTTCTGGCCGCAGCCCAACGTCGACTCCGGCCTCGTCGCCTTCACCCGGCGCGCCGCCCCACCGGCGGACGCCGGACTGCGCCGTGAGGTCTTCGCGGCCGTCGACGCGGCCTTCGCCCAACGACGCAAGACGTTGCGGACGGCGCTCGCCCCCTGGGCCGGCTCACCCGCGCGAGCCGAGCAGCTCGCCCGTGCGGCCGGGGTGGACCCGGGCGCCCGCGGCGAGACCCTCGACGTCGAGGCGTTCGCCCGGCTGGCCCAGCAGGCCCGCATCCTCCCGGCCGACCAGCCCGCCTGACCGCGCTGGTCAGGCGGGCCGGTCAGCCGACGCCGATGGCGCGGCGGGCACCGGCGAGGACGGGGCGGGCGCGGTCGCGGGCCTTGTCCGCGCCGGCGGCGAGGATCGCGTCCAGCTCGCTGCCCGGGGCCACCAGCTCGTCGTAGCGGGCCCGCAGCGGGGTCAGCCAGGCGTCGAGCGTCTCGAACAGGGCGTTCTTCAGCTCGCCCCAGCCGGTGCCGCCCTGCTCGAGGCGGACCCGCATGTCCTTGACGGCCTCCGGGTCCGCGAAGTTCTCGTAGATCTGGAAGGCGGCGGAGGCGTCCGGATCCTTCGGCGCCTCGACCGGCGTGCTGTCGCTGCGGATGCCGCGCACCAGTTTGCGTAGCTGGGACGGCGGCGCGAACAGCGGAATCGTGTTCCCGTAGGACTTGCTCATCTTCCGGCCGTCGGTGCCGGGCATCGTCCGCGCGTTGACCCCGGACGGCAGCACCGCCTCGGGAATCTTCAGGCTGAACACGTCGCCGTAGAGGTGGTTGAACGAGCCGGCGATGTCCGCGGCGATCTCGAGGTGCTGCGACTGGTCCTGGCCGACGGGGACGACGTCCGCGCCCATGACGAGGATGTCGACGGCCATCAGGATGGGGTAGTTGAACAGCCCCATGTTGACGCCCGCGTCGAGGTCGGCGATGCCGCTCTCGGCGTTGCGGTCACGCGCCGCCTTGTAGGCGTGCGCCCGGTTCATCAGGCCCTTGCCCGTGACGCAGGACAGGATCCAGGTCAGCTCGAAGATCTCCGGGACGTCGGACTGCCGGTAGAAGACCGTGCGCTCGGGATCGAGCCCGAGCGTGATCCAGGTGGCGGCGACGGACCGGGTGTAGGCGGCGAACTTCGCCCTGTCCCGGATGGAGGTCAGGGCGTGGTAGTCGGCGATGAAGTAGATCGACTCGTACGTCGCCGTCAGGTCGAGGGCGGGGCGGATCGCCCCGATGTAGTTGCCCAGGTGCGGATCGCCGGTCGGCTTGATGCCGGTCAGCGAGACCCGTGGCCGGTCCTGCGTCATGTCGGGTGATTCTACGGCCCACCAGATCGCGCTCTCCCCAACGCGCCCCCGAAGCCCGGGCTCAGGGGCCTGGCTTCGGGGGCGCAGGGGATCACCCCGGGGGTGGCCGGCGTGGTGGTGGGTCAGGCGTCCCCGCCGAACAGGCCGGTCACCGAGCCGTCCTCGAAGACGGCCTTGATGGCAGCGGCGATCAGCGGCGCGATCGACAGTTCGGTGATCTTGTCGATGCGGGCCTCGCTGGGCAACGGCAGCGTGTTGGTGAGGACGACCTCGCTGATCTCGGAGTTCTTCAGCCGGTCGGCGGCCGGGCCGGACAGGACGCCGTGCGTCGCCGCGGCGATGACGTCGGTCGCGCCGTGCGCCTTCAGGGACTCCGCGGCCTTCGTGATCGTCCCGGCGGTGTCGATCATGTCGTCCACGATCACGCAGGTGCGCCCGCGGACCTCGCCGACCACGTCGAACATCTTGACCTGGTTCGGGACGTTCGGGTCGCGGCGCTTGTGGATGATCGCCAGCGGGCAGCCGAGCCGGTCGGTCCACCGCTCCGCGACGCGCACCCGGCCGGAGTCGGGCGCCACGACCGTCACCTCGGACGTGTCGAGCTTGCTCTCGATGTAGTCCGCGAGCAGCGGCAGCGCGAACAGGTGGTCGACCGGGCCGTCGAAGAACCCCTGGATCTGGGCGGTGTGCAGGTCGACGGACATCAGCCGGTGCGCGCCGGCGGTCTTGAACAGGTCGGCGACGAGGCGGGCCGAGATCGGCTCGCGGCCGCGGTGCTTCTTGTCCTGGCGGGCGTACGGGTAGAACGGGGCGACGACGGTGATGCGCTTGGCGCTGGCGCGCTTGAGCGCGTCGACCATGATGAGCTGTTCCATCAGCCAGGTGTTCACCGGCGCGGCGTGGCACTGGAGCACGAAGGCGTCACACCCGCGGACGGACTCCTCGAAGCGGACGAAGATCTCGCCACTGGCGAACTCGTACGCGTTCGTGGGGACCGGCCGCACGTCGAGGGCTCGGGCCACCTCGGCCGCGAGCTCAGGGTGGGAACGCCCCGCGAAGAGCATCAGGTTTCGGCGGTTCTCGGTCTGGTATCCCACCGTTATCTCCTCAAGGCATGACTGGCGGCTCTGACAGGCGGCCCGTGACACGGACGGTTGCGGACGTGGACCGTTGATGTGTTCGTCTGCGGCTGACTCGTCTGCTGGTGGCGCTGCTGCTTCGTCGGACTCGACTGGCTCGTCTGCTGGTCGCGGTGGTCGTCGGGGGGCCGGGCGGCGACCGGCGGCGGGCGGGTACCCGTCGCGCCGGGGCCTGGGCTGGGGTCACTGCCTGGTCAGGTCAGATCTACCCGTTCCGCCCGGGCATGGCGCAGGCGGCCGGGAACGAGCGACTCGGGATCAGGCGTCCCCTTCCACGCGGCAGACTGTGTACGACGGTATCGATAGCCGCAGATCAGCCCACCTGCGGCCAAACGGTTTCTACGTTCGGCCTCGCGCGGCGAAAACGCCAGCGATACCGGGTCCCGGGGCCGGGCTGTGGTTCAACTCACGTGCCCGACTGCCCGGGCTGGCCGGGCTCCTGCCCGGCCGGCTCGGGCGTGGCCTGCTTGTGTCCGGCTGGCTCGGCCGTTTCCGCCTCATGCTGCCGGGCGCGCAGCGCGGCCTGCGCCGCGGGGCTGTCCGGCCGGCGGCGCAGTACCCAGCCCGGCACGTTGCGCTGCCGGCCCTCCCTGATCGCGAGCGCTCCCGGTGGGACGTCCTCCCTGATGACGGCGCCGGCGCCGGTGTAGGCGCCGTCCCCCACGGTCACCGGGGCCACCAGCATGGTGTCGCTGCCGATCCGGACGTCCGAACCGATCACCGTGCGGTGCTTGGCGACCCCGTCGTAGTTGACGAACACCGTGGTGCAGCCGATGTTGCTGCGCTCGCCGACCACCGCGTCGCCCACGTAGGCGAGATGGGGGACCTTGGACTCATCGCCGATGTCGGCGGCCTTCGTCTCGACGAAGGCGCCGATCTTGCCGCTGCGACCGAGCCTGGTCCCCGCGCGCAGGTGGGCGAACGGCCCGACGACGGCGCCGGCACCGACCTCGGCGCGCTCGGTCACCGAGCTGACGACACGCGCTCCCGCGCCGACGACCGTGTCGATGAGGGTGCAGTCCGGGCCGACCTCCGCCCCGGTGGCGATCGTCGTGGCCCCACGCAGGTGCGTGTTCGGCCAGACGGTCGTGTCCGGCTCCAGGGTGACGTCGACGTCGATCCAGGTGGTGACCGGGTCGACGATCGTGGCCCCGCCGAGCATTGCGGCGCGGGTGATCCGTTCGCGCAGCGTGCGGCCGGCCTCGCTGAGCTGCACCCGGTCGTTGACTCCGCCGGCCTCGGCCGCGTCGGCGACGACGTGCGCCCCGATCGGCTCGCCGTCCGCGACGAGCAGGCCGACCACGTCGGTGAGGTACTCCTCGCCCTGCGCGTTGTCGGTGGTGAGCCGCTTCAGCGCGGACTGCAGCAGCTCGACGTCGAACACGTAGACGCCGGCGTTGATCTCCCTGATCGCGGCGGTCGCGGGGTCGGCGTCCCGCTGCTCGACGATCGCCCGCACCTGGCCGCCGTCGCCGCGCACGATGCGGCCGTACCCGGTCGGGTCGGCGACGAAGGCCGACAGAACGGTGGCCGCCGCGCCCAGCGCCTGATGGCGCTCGACCAGGCCGGCGATGGTCTCGCCGGTCAGCAGCGGGGTGTCGCCGGGCAGCACGACGACGGACGCGTCGGGCGGGAGACCGTCCAGCGCCGCCAGCGCGGCACGCACGGCGTGGCCCGTCCCGCCCTGGTGCTCCTGGACGGCGGTGATGACATGCGGCGCCCGCTCGGCGAGCATGGCCGCGACCTGCTCGCGCCCGTGACCGACGACGACCACCGCCCGGGGCGCCCCGACCGGCTCGGTCGCGCGGAGCACATGCTCGAGCAGGGTCAGACCGGCGAGGCGATGCAGGACCTTCGGGGTGCCCGAACGCATTCGCCGCCCCTCGCCCGCCGCCAGGACGATGACAGCCGCCGGACGTGGCTGAGTCACACGAGCTCCCGCAATCTCGATGGACCTGGCTGCGCCCGACCTGCCGAGGGAACGACGCGCCGTGGACGGACCCGCTGTGCACTGGACCTGCCGTGTACTGGACCTTCTGCGCACCGAACCTGCTGCGCACCCGGCCCGCTGAGTGCCTGACCCGCCGAGTTGTCCGACCCCGGGACGCTTCCGACCCGGGTGCGGCTGACTCGCGGTGCGTCTGACTCACGGTGAGCGCCGTGGGGTCGGTCCTGTTCGGCCGGCCCGCGGAGGGTGAGGCATCGGCTGTCAGCCTACCGAAGAGGCACTCCAACCTCGGCGACGGTGGGTGACTCCGTGCGGTCTGCCGCATCGCGCGAACGCGAGAGCGGCAAAGAGGGAAATCTTTTGACTGGACGTATCTTGAAAATCAAGACGCCGTCTTGTCGAAACAATTTCGGCACCCCGCGACTGCTTGTGCTCCGCCGCCACGACTCGAACGTGGACTAAGAGAACCAAAATCTCCTGTGCTGCCGATTACACTACGGCGGACCGCGGGTAAAACAGGGTTACTGCCGCACCCACTCTACCATCGTGCCCGGCAACGGAAGAAATGTACGTGGGCCTCCCGGCGAGTGTCTGTGGTCCCCCCGGTGTGCTGTGCGGATCAGGGTGTGTCCCGGGCCCGGCTCTAGCTGGAGCGGCGTCAGGGCGTCGCGGCACGTAGTCACCCCCCGGCCGAGGTCGTCGGGTGTATTCGTGTTGTGTCCGTGTGAACACTTTCGCCGCCGTCGGTTGATCCCGACGCAAGGTGATGATCCTGTCGCGAGGGGTGTCGGCGCGGAGGGGGGTGGAATCCTGTGGATCGGGAAAGATGCCATCCGTCGCGTGGAGGCCGTCGGCGTGGGCTGGGCGGTCCGGCCCGTTTGCGTGGCGGACGCCGTGAATGGTGCCCGTTGTCATCCAGGCGGGCTAACGTGGCGACCAGAGGGTCGGCAGTGGGCGGCCCACCGCGACGGACGGGATGAAGCAATGACCGCTACCGACACGGTGAAAGCGACCGAAACCAGGCATCAGGGTGCGGCCGTGGTTGGAGGTGACCAGTCCGTCGCGGATGCCGGCGGGGTCACGTCGCCGGCGCCGACCGAGTCCCACACCACCACTCCCTCGATGTTCCGGGCGCGTGGCGAACAGCTTGTGCTTGTGGCGACGATCCTATTTCCGTTCGCGGCGCTTGTCGCGGCAGTTCCGTTGTTGTGGGACCACTGGATCACATGGCGGGACGTCATCCTCGCGGCGGTGATGTACGCGATCACCGGCCACGGCGTCACCGTCGGATTCCATCGCTATTTCACCCACCGGGGTTTCAAGACCTCCAAGCCGGTGCGTGCCGCGCTCGCCATCGCCGGCAACATGGCCATAGAGGGCCCGGTGATCCGCTGGGTGGCCGACCACCGCCGTCACCACGCCTTCAGCGACGCCGACGGTGACCCGCACTCACCGTGGCGCTACGGCACCGGCCCGGCCGCCCTCGCCCGCGGGCTCTGGCACGCCCACGTCGGCTGGCTCTTCGACGTCGAGCAGACCGACCAGCGCCGCTACGCCCCCGACCTCCTGGACGACCCGATGATCGTCCGGGTGAGCCGTTCGTTTGCTCTCTGCGCCTTCGTCAGCCTCGCCCTGCCCGCGGTCATCGGCGGCCTGTGGGGCGGTTCGTTCGAGGCCGCGCTCCAGGCCTTCTTCTGGGCCTCGCTCGTCCGGGTGGCGCTGCTCCACCATGTGACCTGGTCGGTCAACAGCATCTGCCACGTCATGGGCTCCCGGCCCTACCGCTCCCGCGACCGCTCGGGCAACGTGTGGCCGCTGGCCCTGCTTTCCATGGGCGAGTCCTGGCACAACCTGCACCACGCCGAGCCGACCTCGGCCCGGCACGGCGTCCGCCCCTGGCAGATCGACACCAGCTTCTACGTGATCAAGACTCTGGAGATCCTCGGGCTGGCCCGGGACGTCCGCTGGCCCGACCCCGCCCGCCTGGCCGCCAAGCGCGCCTGACCGGCGTCGTCCACTCCCCGCGCCGCTGGTCCCGGCTCTCGACCTCGGCATCTGTCTTTCCGCCCCGGCACCCGACCCGAGCCCCGGGTCGGGTGCCGGAGCGGCCTTGCAGGGGATTATTCGATCTTGGAGGCCAGGGTGAGCCACTGGTCCTCGGTCTGGTCCTTCTCGCTGGTGAGGGCGCGGAGCTCGGCGTCGAGGGTGAGGATGCGCTCGTGGTCGGTGGCGGCCTCGGCCAGCGCCTTGTGCAGCTCGGACTCGCGACGTCCCAGTTTTTCGAGGGTCCGTTCCAACCGGGCCAGCTCCTTGCGGGCCGCACGCAGTTCGCCCGAGCTCAGGGCCGGACGCGCGTCCGTTCCCGACGCCTGCCCGGAGCCCGCGGCCGAGCCCGGCCCAGCCGGACCCCCCGCGCCGCCGCCCGAGCCACCGGAGCCGGACGAGCCGCCTGAACCAGCGGAACGCCCCGAGGCACCCGAGGCGGTGGAGGCACCCGAACCGGCCGTCCCGGAACCTGGGGAGCCGCCCGCCGCCGCGCGCCGGGCCAGGTACTCCTCGACGCCGCCGGGCAGCATCCGGATCCGCTCGTCGCCCAGCAGGGCCCAGACGACGTCGCAGGTCCGCTCCAGGAAGTAACGGTCGTGGCTGACGACGACGAGGGTTCCGGGCCAGGAGTCGAGCAGGTCCTCCAGCGCGGTCAGCGTGTCGGTGTCGAGGTCGTTCGTGGGCTCGTCCAGGAGGAGGACGTTCGGGCGTCCCATCAGCAGACGCAGGAGCTGCAGGCGGCGGCGCTCGCCGCCGGAGAGGTCGCGCACCCTGGTCCACTGCCGGCTCGAGGGCAGGCCGAACTGCTCGAGCATCTGGCCGGCGGTGCGCTCCCGGCCGCGTTCCACCGCCAGGATGCGGGCGACCTGCTCGACCGCCTCGAGTGCCCGCAGGTCGCCGGGCAGCTCGGTGACCTCCTGGGACAGGATCGCCGGGCGCACGCTCGCCCCGCGACGGACCCGCCCCGCGCCCGGTTCGAGGGTGCCGATGAGCAGCCGCAGCAGAGAGGTTTTGCCGGCGCCGTTCACGCCGACCAGGCCGATCCGGTCGCCGGGGCCGAGCCGCCAGGTCACGTCGCGCAGCAGCGTGCGGTCACCGACGGTGAGGTCGACGTCCTCGACGTCGTAGACGTCCTTGCCCAGTCTGGACGCCGCGAAGGTGCGTAGCTCAAGGCTGTCGCGGGCGGGCGGCTCGTCGGCGATCAGCGCGTTGGCGGCGTCGATGCGGAAGCGGGGCTTGCTGGTGCGGGCCGGCGGGCCGCGGCGCAGCCAGGCCAGCTCCTTGCGTAGCAGGTTCTGCCGGCGGGCCTCGGTCGCGTCGGCGCGCCGGGAGCGTTCCGCCCGGGCGAGCACGTAGGCGGAGTAGCCGCCCTCGTAGGCGTCGACCCGGCCGTCGACGACCTCCCACACCTGGTCGCACACCTCGTCGAGGAACCACCGGTCGTGGGTGGCGACGATCAGCGCGCAGCGCCGGGTGGCGAGGTGGCGTGCGAGCCAGGCGACGCCCTCGACGTCGAGATGGTTCGTCGGCTCGTCGAGGATCAGCAGGTCGAGTTCCTGCACGAGCAGGCGGGCCAGCGCGACGCGGCGGCGCTCGCCGCCGGACATCGGCCCGGTCTCCTCGTCGAGCCGGTCGATCAGGCCGAGGCCGGTGAGCACGGCCCGCTGCCGCGGGTCGGCCGCCCAGACATGGTCGGGCACGTCGCCGACGACGGCCGAGCGGACGGTGCCGCCGGGCAGCGAGTCGGCCTGCGAGAGGGCGCCGACCCGGGTGCCGCCGGCGTGCACGACCCGACCCGAGTCGGGCGGGTGCGTCCCGGAAATGATGTTGAGGAGGGTCGACTTGCCGGCTCCGTTGCGGCCGACCACGCCGACCCGTTCGCCGATGTCGAGCCCGAGGCCGACGCCGTCCAGCAGCGTTCGGGTGCCGTGCGCTGCCGAGACGCTCTCCAACGAGACAACGACCGGGCTCACGCGACGATTCTCCCCACGACTTCGACCGTGACATCCGCCGCGTACTCGGACGCGTCCCGTGCCCGGAACGTGTCCGAGTATGCAGGCGGGCGGGTCACGCCGGTGACGAGGAGGGGGAAAGCGGCGGGGACTGCGCCGCGGAGCTGCCCGGCTCCCCACCCGGACCGGCCGGGTCCGCCGGGATCACCCGTGCTCCGGCGACCGGGCCGTGGGCCCGCCGGACGGCGCGCGCGACGCCCATGCCGGCGAGGCTCGCGGCGAGCGAGACGCTCGCCGCCGCGTCGCGGGCGAGGAAAGCGCAGGTCGGCCCGGATCCGCTCACGATCGCGCCGATCGCGCCCAGCTCCAGCCCGCTCTCCAGCACCCGCCGCAGGGACGGGCGCAGCCGCAGCGCCGCCGGCTGCAGGTCGTTGACCAGGGCGGCTCCGAGCTCCGCCGGATCCCCGCTGCGCAGGGCGCTCAGGGCGGCGTCCGCGGGCGTGGGCCCGGTGCGCAGCCTGCCCTCGGAGAGCCGGTCGAACTCGCCGTAGACGGCGGGCGTCGACAGCCCGCCGTCGGCGAGCGCGAACACCCAGTGGTACTCGCCGCGCCCGAGGACGTCGGTGAGCTGCTCACCGCGGCCGGTGCCCAGCGCCGTCCCACCGGTGAGCGGGAACGGGACGTCGCTGCCCAGCTTGGCGGCCAGCGCGACGAGGGTCTCGCGGTCGAGGCCGGCGCCCCACAGCGTGTCGCAGGCGAGCAGGGCCGCGGCCGCGTCGGCGCTGCCGCCGGCCATCCCGGCGGCGACCGGGATGCCCTTCGACAGCGTCAGGTGGACGGCCTCGCCGCGGATCCCGGCGGCCTCGGCGACCAGGTAGGCGGCGCGGACAGCCAGGTTGTCCTTACCGGTCGGCACCACCGAGACGGACGGCTCGGCGCCGGTGTCACCCGGGGAACCACCCGGGCCGTCGCCAGCGCCGTCCGCGTCGTCTGACGTCGCCGGTCGCGCGCCCTCGCCGGCGACGCCGACCGTGACCGCGATCGGGTCCTCGTCGGTGAACACCGGGCCGGCGCCGTCGGGCCCGGCGAGTGACTCCGGGGGGACCGACGTCGCGGTGATGTCGTCGTACAGCGCGACGGCCTGCAGGATCGTCGTCACCTCGTGGTAGCCGTCGGGCCGGCGTGGGCCCACCCCGAGGTGGAGGTTGACCTTGGCGGGAGCGCGAACGGTGACGGTCGGCAGGGGGCGGCCGGGTTCGGTGGCGCGTCGACCCGGATGCGATCGAGGCAACGGACGCTCCTTGGCTCAGGCGTCGCTCGCGGCGAGCGCACTCGGCATGGCCGGTGTTGGTCACCGGGGCCCGCGCTCAACGTAGGGGCCCGTGCTCAACTTATCGGTCGCGGCGGCGGAGCGGCTCTTGCGTCCCGCCGGTTCTGGCGCCTCCGGGTGCGTTCCGGTGTCCGCTACCCGCCTCCCGGGTGCCCGGCCGCTTCCTGCGTGGACGTACCAGCCGGTTCCGGCGGGGACGTATTAGCCCGGGCGGGGCGGGTACCTCGTCGGGTGGACGGCACCGGTGACCTCCCCGGCCACCGGGCGCGCGCCGCGGCCCAAGCCGCCGCGGCCCTAAGTCGTCACGGCGCCGCCGGCCGGGCGGAGGCACGGTGACGCGGGAGGAGCAGCGATGACGACCACCACGCGGACACAGAGCGTCGAGACAGGCACCGCCAAGGGAGTCGAGACAGGCACTGCCAAGGGAGCGGGGGAGAGTCGGCCCGGTGGGCCCGACCGGGCCCGGTCGGGGGAGAGCCACTGGAACGGCGTGGCCGAGCGGTCCACGGCTCCCGCCCGGCGTGCCTTCACCGAGCTGGTGACGGCGCAGGGACGGACATCGATCGCGGACTCCGTGGTCCGCAAGATCGCCGGTGTCGCGACCAGGGAGGTGACCGGGGTCCACGCTCTCGGAACCGGTGGCAGCCGCGCGATGGGCACCTTCCGAGCACACCTGCCCGGAACGAGCCCCAGCGTGTCGCAGGGCGTGTCGGTGGAGGTGGGCGAGCGGCAGGCCGCGATCGACCTGGACGTCGTCTGCGAGTACGGCGTCTCGATCGTCGACCTCTCGCAGGCGGTCCGCCGCAACGTCGTCGACTCGGTCGAGCAGATGACCGGCCTGGAGGTCACCGAGGTCAACATCGCCGTGGACGACGTCTACATCGGCGACGACGAGGCGGCGGAGGCCCCGCCACGGGTCCGTTGACCGCGCGGGAGCCAGCCCGTCCGGCACCGGCCGACCCGCCCGGTCTGGTCGACGTCCCCGTGCCGGCTGATGTGGCCGGACCAGCTGACATGTACCGGGCCGGCATCGCCGAGATGGACGAGGTCGCCGCCCGGGTGCGTGCCTGCCCGGACGTCGTCCGACTGGTCGGCCGACCGACCGCGGGCGTCACGCTCCGGGACGGCATGGCTCCCCGGGACGGCGCGGCGGCCGGTGCCAGGCCGGAGGGGATCACGGTTCGCGTGGTCTGCCGGTTCGGGCCGACCGTGGCTGAGCTCGCGGCGCAGGTCCGGGCGGCGGTGGCCCTCGCGGCCCCGGGCTGTCCCCGGATCGATGTGATCATCGATGATCTCGAGGTCGACGTCCCGGCCTGGGTCGGTGTCACCTGACCCCCGCGCCGCGCGGGCGCGGGCGGCGCGGCGGCGGTTCATCCTCGACAACCACCCGGACCGCGGCGGCGATCCCGAGGCGTTCCAGGCCGGCCTGCGGGCGTTCACCGCGGCCGGTGCCGGCGGCGGTCGCACAGATATCGGGCCTGGTGGCAGGCCCGGCGGCGGTGGCCACGGTGATGTCGGGGGCGGTCCGGACGGAACGAGGCCGGCCCCGACCGTGACCTTCTACCGAAAGCGTGGCCCACTCGGGCGGGCCCGTGCGCGGCTGGTCCGCCGGGAGGGCGCGAACTGGGAGATCGCGAACTGGAGGGCCCGGGCCGCGAACTGGAAGGCCAAGGCCACGCGGCCGAGACTGGGAATCAGGGTGACGCGGCGTGCAGGAGGCGGCGCGCACCGGTCCGGAACGAGCGGCACGCCAGGTCACTGGCGCTGCTGGTGAGAGCGGGCGGCGTGCCAGGTTGCTGGCAGTGCCGGTGAGGGAGGACCTCGGATGCGATCGAGTGCGCTCGGACTGATCGCCGGGCTCGTCGCGGGCCTCGCGCTCGCGTTCGGCGGGTTCGGCGAGTTCCTGATCGTCCTGCTCTTCGGGGCCCTCGGCCTGATCGTCGGGAAGCTCGTCGACGGCGAGATCGACCTCAGCCGGTTCGACCGGGGCCGGTTCGACCAGTCGCGGCCGGGCCGGGACCGCGGTCGGTTCCCCGGCGGCGGCCGGGGCCGGGAACAGCCGTGAGCCCCGATCATCTCGGCGGCGGCGGCGGCGCCGGCGGTCCGGGCCGGCTGCTGGTCGCAGAGCGGGTCGTGGCGAAGATCGCCGCGATCGCCGCCGCCGATGTGGAGGCTGTCGCGGGCCCGCCGCCCCGGGCGGCGACCAGGGTCGCCGCGTTTCTGCGCGACGGCTCGCCCGGTGGCCGGCCGAGCGGTCGTCCCGAGGCGACGGTGCGGGTGGTCGACGGAGCGGCCTGGGTGTCGCTGACGCTGTCGATCACCTACCCGGCCTCGGTGAGCCAGACCACGCAGGCCGTCCGGGACAGGGTGCGCGAACGGGTGGCCGCGCTCGCCGGGCTGCCCGTCGCCCGCATCGACATCGACATCCCGCTGCTGTCCGCGGGGGCGGGCCCGTGACCCGCTCGAGCCTGCGCGCGCAGGCCCGAGCGGGCGGTGACCCGGCGTGTCAGCGTGGCCGCTCGCGGGCAGGCCGAACCGTGCCGGTTGTTCTGTCCGTGCCGGAGACCGGCGGTTCGAACCCCCTCGGCGCGGGAGGGAGGCGCCATGCGGGCCGGTAACCGCGTCCTTGCGGCGCTCGTGGCGGCGGTGCTCGCCGCCGCCGGCGTCATCACGCTGGTGGAGATCATCGTCGCCGCGGGCGGGCACGGGCCCGCTCTGGTCGACTGGCCAGCCTGGTCGGCGCGTCTCGGTGACTGGTCGTGGTCGAGCGGCGCCGTCCGGCTCGTGGGGGTGTGCGTCGTGCTCGTCGGCGCCGGCCTGCTGTTCCTCTGCGCCCGGCTGGGCGCGAGGTCGCGTTTCCGGACCCGCCCGACCACGCCCGGCGCGGCGGTGTTCGTTCCCCGCCGGGCACTCGTGCGGGCGTTGCGGCAGAGCGCGCTCGCGGTCGACGGGGTCTCGGCCGTCTCGGTCCGGGTGCGGCGGCGGCGTGCCGTGGTCCGCGCCCGGCTGCGGCCGCGGACGTCCACCGGTGTGATGGTCGAGGCCCGGGCGCGGCTGGCGCGCAGGGTGGAGTCGTTCGACCTGCTGCGCCCGCCGCGACTGATGCTCACGACGAGCTCCGAGCGCCCCGGCCGGCGTTCCGGCCACGGGCTCGTCGCCCCACCGGTGTCGCCCTCGCCTTCGTCGGTGTCGCCCTCGCTTTCGTCGGTGTCGACGTCAACCTCGCCGGTTTCCGTGTCGTCGCTGCCAACGTCGAACTCCCCGGTGTCGACCGAGCCCGAGCCCGCCTCCGCCGCGGCCCGGACCGTGCCCGGGGCCTGGCGTGCGTCGCCGGCCGCCGCGGCACCGGGCACGAAGCGCGAGATCGGTACCGCCCGCTCGGGGACGCCCGGGGGCCGGCGATGACCCGCGGCGGCGTTCCGGCCCGGCACGCGGCTCCGTCGGCCGGCGCCGGCTCACCCGCGCCGACGCGCGCCTTCATCCCGGTGGTGGACCGTTGTAACCAGGTCCTCCTGGTGCTGGTCGGCCTGGTGCTGGTGAGCGGTGGAGTGCTGGTCCTGCTGGCCGGATCGGGTCTGTTCGGCCCGGCGCTCGCCGATCAGCCCGTGCTCGGGGGGGATGTCCGCTCCTTCGCGGCGCGGCACGGGTGGTTCTGGCCGGTCGTGGGCACGGCCGCCGGCGTGGTGGCCCTGTGCGCCGTCGGATGGCTGGTCGCCCAGGCCCGGACGAGCCGGCTCCGTGGTCTCTATGTGACTGACGACGAGGTCGGCGGGGTTCACCTCGACACCGCCGCGCTCGCGGACGCCGTCGCGGCGGACCTGGTCGCGAACCCCGTGGTGCACGCGGTGCGGGTGGTCGTGCGCGGGCGGCCGCGCCGGCCGGTGCTCCAGCTGGCCGTCGAGGCGGATGCCGGGGCGGACATCCGCGCCGTCCGTTCCGACGTCGAGGAGCGGGTGCTGCCACGGGCGCGCCGCGCGGTGGGACGCCCGGATCTCGGCGCCGAGATCGATCTCGCGGTACACGCCGGCCCGCCGGCCAGGGTGCGCTGACGCCATCCAGGCGCCATCCAGGCGCCATTCAGGGTGAGTCGGCGGGCGCACCGCGCCGGGGAGTTTGCGCGCTTTCGCGAGCCGGGCGGGGGGAGCCGCGGCAGCGAGGTCGGGGCGACACGACACCTCCCGGGTGTTGACAGCGAAGCTTCCGGTACTGTTGAGGACCGCGTCCATGATGGCGCGGCCCCGCCGTCCGGCGCTGAGCCACCTTTCGCCGCTGAGTCACCATCTCCTGGTGATCGGCGGTCGGTGACCGCCAGGCGCCGAGTTCACATTGCTGAAAGGATGAGCGCCCCCATGTCCGAGGTCCGCATCGCCGCGGAGCCGCGCACCGAGTTCGGGAAGGGCGGGGCTCGTCGCACCCGCCGGGCCGGCAAGGTCCCGGCTGTTCTCTACGGTCACGGCCAGCCGCCGCGCCACATCGCGCTGCCCGCTCACGATCTGCTGCACGCGTTCAAGACCGACGCCGGCACCAACGTCCTGCTGACGCTGGAGCTGTCGGGCCAGACGGAGCTGGCGCTGCCCAAGGAGGTCCAGCGCCACCCGATCCGCGGCAGCTATGAGCACGTCGACCTGGTCCTGGTCAACCGGGGCGAGCACGTCTCGGTCGAGGTCGCGCTCGTCCTCATCGGTGAGGCCGACCCCGACACTCTGGTCGACCAGCAGGTCACGGCGCTGTCGGTGAAGGCCGACGCGGCGTCGCTGCCGGACCGGATCGAGGTCGACATCACCGGCCTCGAGGCGGGTCACGGCATCACGGCCGCCCAGCTGGAGCTGCCGCAGGGTGTCGAGCTCGAGGCCGACGGGGAGCTCGTCGTCGTCCAGGGCCTGGCCAAGCGCACGGTCGCCCAGATGGAAGCCGATCTCGGTGAGACCGCCGAGGGCACTGAGGGCACGGCCGCCGCCCCGGCTGCCTCGGCCTGATCTGTTCCGGCGAACGGATGGAAGCCCCTGCCGATGACGGGCCCTGGCTCGTCGTCGGCCTAGGCAACCCGGGCGCGAGCTATGCCGGGAACCGGCACAACGTCGGTTTCATGGTGGTGGACCTGTTGGCCGAGCGCACCGGCGCCCGGCTGCGGTCCCACCGCTCGCGGGCCGAGATCGACCAGGTGCGGATCGCCGGGCGCTCGGTCGTTCTCGCCAGGCCGCGGACGTTCATGAACGTCTCGGGGCCGCCGGTGGCCGCCGTCCGGGCGTTCTACAAGATCGACCTCTCCCGGGTGATCGTCGTCCACGACGAGCTGGACATCCCGTTCGACGCCATCCGGCTCAAGCGCGGCGGCGGGGACAACGGGCACAACGGGCTGCGCTCGATCACCTCGTCGCTGGGCTCGCGTGACTACCTGCGGGTCCGGGTCGGCATCGGCCGGCCACCCGGGCGGATGGATCCGGCGGATTTCGTCCTGCGCGACTTCAGCCCGGTCGAGCGCAAGGCGCTCCCGCTGATCGTCGACAACGCGGCGGACGCCGTCGAGTCGCTGCTCCAGGAAGAGCTCGCGGCCGTGCAGAACCGCTTCCACGCCGGTTGACGCGCACCCGCGAGGGAACACACCGCCACCGTGTTCGCCCGCGGGTGCGCGAGCCTGCTGGTGCAGGCGGTATCGGTGATGTTCCGCTGTGCGGATCCGGGTAGGTTGGGCCGCCATGTGGCCGGTAACCGAGAGGAGCGTGCGATGCTCGCGCTGACGCCGGGCCGCCCGGTCGAGGGCAGCGCCTACACGGTGGTGGCCCTCGGCGCGCACGCGGACGACGTGGAGATCGGCGCCGGCGGCACGATCTCGCAGATGATCGCCGCCCATCCGGACACTGTGGTCCACTGGGTGGTCTTCTCCGGCAGCGGTGAGCGGGGTTCCGAGGCGGAGGCGAGCGCGCGCGAGCTGCTCGGCTCGTCCCTGGGCTCCCTGCACCTGCACGAGGTGCGGGACGGCTTCCTCCCCCGGGAGTGGAGCGGGGTCAAGGAGATGCTGCTGCAGATCTCCCGGCAGGTGACCCCGGACATCGTCTTCGCGCCCTCGCTCGGTGACGCCCATCAGGACCATCGCATGCTGGCCGAACTGGCCTGGCAGGCCTTCCGCGGCGCGCTGATCCTCGGCTACGAGATCCCCAAGTGGGAGAGCGACCGCGGCGCCCCGAGCCTCTACGTACCGGTGCCCGAGGACGTGGTGGCGGCCAAGGTGGAGCATCTCCAGCGGCACTTCAGCAGCCAGCACGACCGGATCTGGTTCGACGAGGAGACGTTCCGCGCGACGATGCGGCTGCGCGGCGTCGAGTGCGGCAGCCGCTACGCCGAGGCGTTCGACGCCCGCAAGCTGACACTCGCCTGGTGACCTGACCGGGTCACCGGGTCACCCCCGGTGACCGGGGGGCGGTGCGGGGCCCCGTCGGGTGACCCCGGCGCCAGCCCCGCCAGCCCCGTCTCAAGCGGTCTGAGCTGCGGTCTCCTCGGTGCGCCCGGCCAGCATGCCCCGGACCCGGTCGATGAGCGTCGCGTGATCGAGCTCGCGCAGGACGAACTCGCGCCCGGCCGTCCCGACCTCGGCGGCGAGCCAGGGGTTGTCCAGCAGCCCGCAGACGGCGTCCGCGAACGCGCCCGGATCGTCGGCGACCAGCAGATGCTCGCCCGGGCGCCAGCCCAGGCCGCGGCTGCCGGTCGGGGTGCTGACGACAGGCGTCCCGGCGGACATCGCCTCGATCGCCTTGATGTTGACCCCGGACCCGGAGCGCATCGGGTTCACCGACACGGTCGCCCCGGCCACGTAGCCGAGCACGCTCGGCACGTCGGTGTGCAGCTCGACGCTGTCGAAGCCGGCCAGCCACTCGGCCAGGCCGTCCTCCGGACGGCGGCCGACGACCTGCAGGACGGCCGCGGGGTGGCGCACCCGGATCGTGGGCCAGCAGCCGCCCAGGAACCAGCGCAGCGCCTCGATGTTGGTGGGCGTGTCCAGCGAGCCGACGAAGACCAGGCGCTCGCCGGCCCGCTCCGTGTCCGCGACGCCGCCGGCCGCGCGGGCCTCGGCGACCGTGCTGGCGGGCAGGAACGGCGGTAGGTGGAACGTCGGGACGCTCGCCCGCCCGCGGCGCCACTCGTGGTCCTCCACGGAGATGTCCGCGATGGCGTTCACCAGCGGTGAGTGGTGCATGGCCTGCTCGGCGAGCCGCAGGCGGTGGTACTCGAGCTCGTAGGCGACCGCGCGGGGGCCCGTGGAGTTCCGGGCCAGGACGCGGAAGAACTCCGAGTCGATGTTGTGCGCCCGCACCAGGTGGGGAAGCCGCCAGATCCGCGAGATCTCCTCGCCGAGATGCGACGTCCGGCAGCTGTAGCTGATGACGGAGTCGGCGCGCGGCGGGGTGTTCTCCAGCGCCCGGCGCAGCGGGCCGACCGGGCGGGACGCGTGCGTGAACGGCCGCGGCGAGAGGTGCGCCAGCGGGCTGTCGTCCCGGGGTAGGCGGATGACCGCCGCGCCGGGGACGGCGTCCTCGTAGGCCGCGATGTCCAGGTCGGTGCGGGACGGCACCAGGACCTGCATCCGGATACCGGCCGCCGAGGCCGCCGTGAGGAAGCTGAAGGTCTCCACCCGCCCGCCGGCATCCGCGGGGAGGAAGGGCTCCTCGACGACGACGATCCAGCGCTCGGAGTCGCTCATCCGAGTAACTGTAGTCCCGGGGCCCGAGACCGCCCGGCAGGGGAGCGGCAGGGACACCGGCGGGCATGCCGGGACAGCGGGTCCGGGCGGGCAGGGACGGGTTCCGCCCGGCCCGCGTCGGTGATCGCCCCGGTAAGGTGCCGGGTAGCCCATTCCGTCACCTGGTAGAGGCACCGCTACGGTTGTCGCATGACAGGAGCTCGTGCATTCGGGAAGGGCACCGCGATCGCGGTTCTCGGCGCGACCGCCGTGTACGGCCATGTTCTGTATCCCGCTTACATCGGGTACCGCAGTCGTGGGCTTGCGCCGTCGGTCCCCGCCGAGCCGGACGTGTGGCCGGGCCTCAGCGTCGTGGTCTCCGCCTACCGCGAGTCGGCGGTCATCGGCACCAAGCTCGACGAGCTGGCCGGTACGGACTACCCCGGCCCGATGGAGATCATCGTCGTCGCCGACGACGCGGAGACGGCCACGGCCGCCCGCCGTCCCGGCGTCCGGGTCCTGTCGTCCGGGGAGCGGCTCGGCAAGGCCCGCGCGGTCAACCGCGGTGTCGCCGCGGCCAGCCACGACGTCGTGGTCCTCACCGACGCCAACGCGGTGCTGGCCCCGCACTCGCTGCGCGCCGCGGCGCGCCACTTCACCGACGAGTCCGTCGGCGCCGTCGCCGGCGAGAAGCAGGTCGACGACCCGGCCGGCGCCCAGGGCTTCTACTGGACGTTCGAGTCCTGGCTCAAGCAGCGCGAGTCCGCGACCGGCGCCACCATCGGCGTGGTCGGCGAGATGCTGGCGTTCCGCCGCAAGGCGTTCCGGCCGCTGCCGAAGGACACCGCGGTGGACGACGCCTGGCTGGCGCTCGACATCCTCGAAAGTGGCCTGCGGGTGGTCTATGAGCCCGAGGCCTACTCGATCGAGACCTCCGCGCCGGACTACGCCGCCGAGTGGGAGCGCCGCACCCGCATCGTCGCCGGCAACCTCGACATGCTCTGGCGGCGCCGCGCCGCGCTCGTGCCCGGCGCGCTGCCGGTCACCTCGCAGCTGTGGGGGCACCGGCTCGTCCGGTCCTCGTTCGGCCCGCTGGCCCACGTCGCGCTGGTGGCGATCAGCGTCCCGGCGGCCCGCAACAGCTGGGGCGCCCGGCTGTTCCTGCTCGGCAACGCCGCCGGTGCGGCCAGCGCCGGCGTCCTGATGCGGGGCGGGACCCCGCCCGGGCCGAGCCGCCTGGTGGCCCAGGTCTTCTTCCTGCAGGCCGTCGCGCTCGGCGGCGTCCGCCGCTTCCTGGCCCGTGACCGGCCGGCGATCTGGCCGAAGCCGGACCGGCAGCCCGTGCCGGCGCAGCCGGCGGCGTCCGAAGCCGACATCGACCCCGCCAGCGCGTCCGGGGCCGGTGCCTCCGTGTCCGTTGTGTGACTGTCGTCCGTCGTGAGCTGACCGTTCCGAGCGGCGAGCTGAGAGGAACAGACCCGTGCCGGACATCGCACCCGACTCGGTTGCCGACCAGGCGACACCTGCTGGCTCCACCCTGGAGACACCAGCTCCGGACGGCCCCGCCAGGGTGCCAGCCGTGCCCGCCGTGCGGCCGGCCGTGGACGGCTGGTCGTTCGAGCTCCAGCTCGTGAGCTTCCACAGCCGTGACCAGCTCGAGCAGATGTTCGCGACGCTGCCGATCGACATGCCCGTCGTCGTCGTCGACAACGCCAGTGGCGTCGACCGGGTGGACGAGCTCCTCGCCGACCGGCCGAACGGCCGCTACATCGATTCCGGTGGCGGCAAGGGCTTCGCGAAGGCGGCCAACATGGGCATCCGCTCGTCCGCGTACGACTACGTGGTGCTGGGCAACCCGGACAGCCGGCCGACCGTCGAGGTCATCAGGACGCTCGTCGCCGACCTCGAGGGCGACCCCGGCCTGGTCGTGAGCGCGGCGACCATGAAGGGGCAGGACGACAAGCCCGAGCTCGGCAACGGCGGCTGGGAGCCGACCCCCCGTCGGGTGCTCATGCACGTCCTGGGAGCCCACAAGATCGCCCCGTCGTCGGCGCTGTTCGCCCGTCCGACGCCGAACCGGCCGATGAGCCCCGAGTGGCTGACCGGGGCCTGCATGGCCGTCCGCCGGCAGTCGTTCCTCGAGCTCGGCGGCTTCGACGAGACGTTCTACGTCTACAACGAGGACATGGCGCTGGGCCGGGCGATCCGCGAGGCGGGGATGCGCCAGCAGCTGCGCACCGACCTGCTCGTCCCGCACGGCGCCGGCGGCTCCGGGGCCGGCAAGACGTGGATGCTGCAGATGCGCGGCGCCTCGATGGTCCGCTACCTGCGCAAGCACAACGCCCCGGCGCGGGTGAACGTGATGCGCTCGATGCTCGTCGCCGGCTACGCGGGCCGCACGGTGCTCTCCCGGGTGCGGGGCCGCAGGGCCACGGCCGACGAGCACGCCGCCTACATCAAGGGCCTGCTGGTCGGCCCCCCGCCGCGCTGACACCAGGGCACTGCTGACACTGACGCCTCGGACGTCCCGAGCGTCAGTGCGGTGTCCGCCACCCGCGGGTGTCGACGGGAACGCCCCCACCGGGGGTGCGCGGGCCTCCCGCCGCCGGCCCGGCCGGGTGCGGTGGGGCCGGCGGGTGTGGCGGGGCAGGCTGCCCCGCCCTGTCGGGTGGTACGGCACGGGCCGGTGGAGCCGCCCAGCCGGGCTGCGTCGCCCAACCGGGCGGGGGGGCCTCCGGCGGGACGGCCGCCGTCACGGGCGGGCCACCGCCCGGCCCCGTGACCCCGGCCGTGGCCCGGCGGCGGCCCAGCGCCGTGGCGAACCGGGCGCCGGCCAGCACGTACGCCAGCGCCCCGAGCAGAACACCCGCCGACGCCGCGAGGCCGAGCCCGGCGATCCAGGTCAGCGCGGACGGGCCGTCCCCACCCTCGTCGGGGCTGGCCGCGGCGACGGGGGGAGTGGCGGCCGCGGGCAGCGGCGGTGTCGGCAGGGCCGGGATGGCCCCGTCGGGGGTGGCGCCGCCCCCGGCCCCGCTGCCGCCGTCCGCGCTGCTGCCGGTGCGTGGGATCGGGGCGGTGAGCAGTGGGTTCCCGTCCACGAGGGGGAGCTCGGCGGTCAGCGCGGCCACCGGCTCGACCAGCCCGAAGCCATACTGGCTGTCGCGCCCCACCGGGCCCATGTCGAGCGCGGTGCGGATCAGGCGGTTGATGACGTTGGGTGCGTCCAGGCCGGGCTTCGCGGCGCGGACGAGCGCGGCCACCCCGGCGACGATCGCCGCCGAGTTGCTGGTGCCGCCTCCGGTGTCCAGGCCGTCGGGCGACACCCTGGTCGGCACCGGAGCCCGGATGCCCGGTCCGGGCGCGGCCAGGACGGCCTCCGGCCCCTGTACCGAGCCGCCCCAGAACATCCCGCGGTAGTCCGATCCGGTCACGGCGATCACGCCCGGGATGTTCGCCGGGGAGTTCACCTCGGTGTCGCCCGGCTCGGTGTTGCCGGCCGAGGCCACGACGACCACGTCGTGCGCGAGCGCGTAGCGGACGGCGCTCTCCTCCGCGCTCGTCGCCCGCCCCACCGAGCCGAGGGACATGCTGATCACGCCCGCCCCCCGGTCGACGGCGATCCGCACCGAACGGGCGACCTCCTCGGAGTCGGCCTCCTCGCCGGTGGAGATCGGCAGGATCTTCGCCTCGGGCGCGACCCCCCACACAGCCGGGTCACCGACGTCACCGCGGGCGGCGACCAGCCCGGCCATGGCCGTGCCGTGGCCGTCGGGGTCGTCGTCGCGCAGCCCGTCGAGAGCGGCGTCCGCACCGACCCCGGCGCCGGAGAGGAGCTGCCCGCGCAGCTTCGGATGGGTGGCGTCCACCCCGCCGTCGATGATCGCCACGATGACGCCCCTGCCGCGGCTCACCCGGTGGGCCTCGGCGAGCCGGAGGCTCTCGTGGTACCACTGCTCGTTGGTGGACGAGAACCCGCTGGACGGCAGCCCGCCCGACGGGGAGCGGCCCGGCGCCGCGGCCGTCGGCGCGGGGGCGGCCCGAGGGGCCGGCCGGGCGCTCGCATCCGGGACAGCCTGCTGGGGCGTCGCGGCGGTCGCTGTGCCGGCCGTGGCGACGGCCGCGGCGCCGGGCAGCAGCACCGCCGTCAGCACCGCCGTCAGCACCCCGCCGGCGACTCCGGCGGCCGGGCGCCGCCCGGCCCGGGCCCCGCTGGCGCCGCCTCGGTGACCCATCACTACGTGACCTGCCTTCGGACGCTCCGCGCGGCGCGGACCGGGGGATGCGCATCACGACACGAACACGCACACACCGTGCCCGGAGGCGAGCTTTCCACATCCTCGGTGTTGTGCGGTCGTTTGTCTGCGAGTCGACAGGCAGTCGGTTCACCAAGACACACGTCGGCTACATGACGTGATGTGGGTCATATCCGTACGGGGGAGGGTGGGCGGTGCGGGTCAGCTGGCCGGGATGTCCCGGCGCCGCAGACCGGCGAGACCAGCCGCGGCGAGCGCGGCGGCGAGGAGTGTGAGCACGGCCAGCGCCACGGCGGACACCGACCCGCCCGATGCGCCCGTGGTGTGCGTGAACGGTGAGACGTCCAGCAGCCAGTGGCTGGCGCCCGCGCCGGCGCCGACCAGACCGAGCAGCACGCAGGCGGACAGCGCGGCCCAGCTCATCGCGCACAGCCGGGGCAGCAGGCCGAACAGCGTCACCGCGATCGCCGCCAGCACGGCGACCGCGGGCAGCTGCCCGGCCGCGAGACGCACGGCATGCGGGAGCTCGCGCCCGACGTCGCCGCTGCTCAGCCCGTAGACCAGCCCGGTGACGGCGCCGGCCGTGAGTAGCGCGATGCCAGGGCCGAGAGCGGCGGTGAGCAGATGGCCCGCCGCCCACCGCAGCCGCCCGACGGCCGTCGCCAGGATCGGCTCCGCCCGCCCGCCGGTCTCCTCCACGCGCAGCCGCAGGACGGCCTGGATCGCGTACCCCGCCGCGAGCATTGCCATGATCGACATGACGGATGCCAGGTAGGCGTCGACGATCGCGCTCCGGCCGCCCAGCCGGGTGAACACGTCCCGCAGCGTCGGGTTGTCCCCCACGAGATCCCCGACGCCGTTCGCGACCCCGCCGAACACCGCGCCGAGCAGGGCGAACCCGGCGATCCAGGCCGAGAACAGGCCCCGGTGCAGCCGCCAGGCCACTGCCAGCGGTGACCGCAGCGCGGGCGTCGCGCCGGCCCGGCCCGGGCGGTCCGGCAGCAGGCCGGCCCCGAGGTCGCGCCGGGCGGACAACCCGACGGCCACCCCGACGAGCACGGCGACCACGGTCGCGACGGGTGCGAGCAGCCACCAGCGCTGCGCGCCGTAGGGGTGGATCCGCTGGACGAGGCCGATGGGCGACAGCCAGGACAGCCAGGCCCATCCCGGGGAGTCGCCGCGATCGCCGGCGATCCGTGCCGCGTAGGCCGCGCCGAGGACGGCGGCCCCGATCCCGCGCGCGCCGCCGGCCCCCGTGGTGACCTGCGCGGCCACCGCGCCGACCGCCGCGAAGACCCAGCCGGCGGCGGCGAGCTGCATGCCGAGTGCCAACGATCCGGCCGCGGGCAGGTCCTTTCCGATCAGGGTGATCGTCACGACCAGGGCGACGGCGAGATCGGCGGCGCAGGTCACGGCCAGGGCGGCCGCGAGGCCGGCGTGCCGGCCGACCACGGTCGCGCCCACCAGCTCCCGCCGCCCGGCCTCCTCCTCGGCCCGGGTGTGCCGGATGACGACGAGCAGGCTGATCAGGCCGACGACGACGGGCAGGAACCCGGCCCGCCAGGTGATCAGCTCGCCGAGGCTGGAACCGCGCAGGGGCCCGTAGAGGGCGGTGAAGGTCCCGTCGCGCGCGCTGGTCGCGAAGAACTCCTGCCGCTCGGTGGCCGTCGGGTACAGGTCCGCGAAGGAGACCGCCAGGACGACCGGGAGGAGGCCCAGGACGGCCACCCACACGGGAATGAGCGCCCGGTCCCGGCGCAGCGCCAGCCGGGCCAGTGCTCCGGTGCCCGTCAGGCCGTTCACCGCTCCGCCTCCGCGCGGCCGGGGCGCGTGCCGGCCCGGCCGTAGTGGCGCAGGAACAGCTCCTCGAGGGTGGGTGGCTGGCTCACGAGGCTGCGCACCCCGGCGGTGGTGAGCCGCAGCAGCGCGGCGTTGAGAGCGTCACCGTCGGCCTCGAAGCTGACCCTGGTGCCGGCCACGTCCAGCCCGTGCACCCCGGGCAGGTCCACGAGCCCGCTCGCCGGGGTGACGAGCTCGGCCCGGACGGATGTCCGGGTCAGGTGCCGCAGGTCCGCGAGGGTGCCGGTCTCGACGGTCCGGCCGTCCCGGATGATCGTGACGCGGTCGCAGAGCGCCTCGACCTCGGCGAGGATGTGGCTCGACAGCAGCACCGTGCGTCCGCCCGCGCGCTGCTCGGCCCGGACGACCTCGCGGAACACCTCCTCCATCAGTGGGTCGAGGCCCGAGGTCGGCTCGTCCAGCAGCAGCAGCTCGACGTCCGAGGCGAACGCGGCGACGAGCGCCACCTTCTGCCGGTTGCCCTTCGAGTAGGAGCGGCCCTTCTTGCGCGGATCGAGGTCGAAGCGCTCGAGCAGGTCCGCCCGACGCCGCGGGTCGAGGCCGCCCCGAAGGCGCCCGAGCAGGTCGATCGCCTCCCCACCGGAGAGGTTCGGCCAGAGCGTGACGTCGCCGGGTACGTAGGCCAGCCGGCGGTGCAGCGTGGTCGCCTCCCGCCAGGCGTCGCCGCCGAGCAGCGTGGCTGTGCCGGCGTCGGCACGGGTGAGGCCGAGCAGGACCCGCAGAGCCGTGCTCTTGCCCGCGCCGTTCGGTCCGAGGAAACCGTGTACCTCACCGGTGCGCACGGTCAGGTCGAGGCCGTCCAGGGCCCGGGTGGACCCGAAGGTCTTGACCAGCCCTCGCGCGTGGATCGCCTCGTTCATGACCGCCGCCGCTCGGGCCCGGCCGTGGCCGTGGCCGTGGCCGGGCCCGGAGCCGTGGCCGGGCCCGGAGCAGGGAAGTGGGCCAGGACCTGGTCGTAGGCGGCGCGTGCCTGCTCCGCCTGCTCGGGGCTGATCACGGCGCGCGAGTAGATGTCGACGAGCGCCCGGCCCAGCCGGACCTGACCGCCGGCGGACAGGATGTCGGTTCCCAGCGCCCGGGAGACGTGCCCGTGCAGGGCGAGCAGGCCGGCCTGCATCGCGACCAGTGTGGCGGCGAACGCACGTGGGTCGTCCGACCCGGCCAGGTGTTCTTCCGAGACCCACTTCTCCGCGACGGCGACCATGCGGTCGAACAGCGCGGCGGCGGCCGCGGAGCCGTCGATCAGCGACCGCGCCACATAGCGCTGCATCAGCAGCACCGTGGGATGGACGGCGACCAGGAAGGCCGGGTCGGCCAGCCGGCCGCCCAGGAGCGCCTGCTCCTTGATGGTCACCAACTGGTCCAGCGCGTACGTGTCGCAGGCGTCGCGCAGCGCCTCCTTCGACCCGAAGTGATGGCGGACCAGCCCCGACGACACTCCGGCCGCCTCGGCGACCCCGCGGACCGTCGTGGCCTCGAAGCCCTGGTCGGCGAACATGCGCAGGGCCGCGTCGCGGATGCGCGCCTTCGCCGTCAGATCCTCGGGCGGCGGACCGGCCCGGCCGTGAACACCGCCCACCCACTCATCCGTCATCTCGCGTCGCCCGTCATCTCGCTCCTCCTGTGGTCCGAACCGATCGGCTACACAAGACGGCGGTATCCTACACGCTTGTGTAGGTCGCGTCCGGTATGCGCAGAGTGTTCGTCGTCAGACGGACAGGAGCACAGTGGGGCGTCACTGGCGGGCACCTCCGGCCCTCTCGGTACCTTCTGTGGTCGGAGCGCAGGGCCGTCGTCGAACCCCGCGTGCCCTCGTCGAGATCGGGAGGACTCTCGGATGAAGGTGCTCGTCACCGGCACGGAGGGCTACCTGGGCTGCCTGCTTGCCCCGGAGCTGCTGCGCGACGGCCACGAGGTGGTCGGGGTGGACACCGGCTACTACAAGTACGGCTGGCTCTACCGCGGTACCGACCGCGTCCCGTACACGATCGACAAGGACCTGCGCGACCTCACCGTCGAGGACTTCGCGGGCGTCGACGCGGTCGTGCACATGGCGGAGCTGTCGAACGACCCGCTGGGCGCGCTGGCGCCCGACGTGACCTACAAGGTGAACCATCAGGGGTCCGTGCGGCTCGCGAAGCTGGCGAAGCAGGCCGGCGTCCAGCGGTTCGTCTACATGTCGTCGTGCAGCGTCTACGGCGTCGCGACCGGGTCGGACGTCACGGAGACCTCGCCGGTCAACCCGCAGACGCCGTACGCCGAGTGCAAGGTCTACGTCGAGCGGGACGTCGCGCCGCTGGCGGACGACACCTTCTCGCCGACGTTCCTGCGCAACGCCACCGCGTACGGCGCCTCGCCGCGGATGCGGTTCGACATCGTGCTGAACAACCTGGCCGGGGTCGCCTGGACCACGAACGAGATCGCGATGACCTCGGACGGCACCCCGTGGCGCCCGCTGGTGCACGGCCTGGACATCGCCAAGGCGATCCGGTGCGTGCTCGCCGCGCCGCGCGACGCCGTCCACAACGAGATCTTCAACGTGGGTGACAGCGCGCAGAACTACCAGGTGAAGGAGATCGCGGACGCGGTCGCCACCGTCTTCACCGGCTGCAAGCTGAGCTTCGGCGACAACGGCGGGGACAACCGCAGCTACCGGGTGTCGTTCGACAAGATCGCCTCCCAGCTCCCGGGCTTCTCCTGCGACTGGGACGCGCACAAGGGAGCCGAGCAGCTCCACGAGGTGTTCAGCCGCATCCAGCTCGACACCGAGACGTTCACCGGCCGCGGGCACACCCGGCTCAAGCAGCTGCAGTACCTGATCGGCACCGGCCAGGTAGACGCCGAGCTGTTCTGGACCGCCCGGTGAAGCTCACGCCCACCGCCGTCGACGGCGTGACGATCGTCGACGTCGAGGCGTTCTCGGACGACCGCGGCCTGTTCGCGCGCACCTTCTGCCAGGAGGAGTTCGCCGCCGCCGGGCTGGAGGTCGCCGTCGCGCAGTGCAGCGTCGCCTACAACCGCCGTGCCGGGACGATCCGCGGCCTGCACTGGGCCGGCGAGCCGGTGCGCGAGACCAAGCTGGTCCGCTGCACCCGCGGCGCCCTGCTGGACGTCATCGTCGACTCGCGGCCCGGCTCGGCGACCTACCTGGAGCACGTGGCCGTGGAGCTGACCGCGGACAACCACCGGGCGTTGTTCATCGCCGCCGGGCTCGCGCACGGCTACCAGACCCTGGTGGACGACACCGAGGCCACATACCAGATGAACGTCCCGTTCACTCCGGGGCATGATCGTGGTCTCCGTTTTGACGACCCCCGGCTCGGGATCGCCTGGCCGCTGCCCGTCTCGGTGATCTCGGAGAAGGACCGCGGCTGGCCGCTGCTGCCCGCCGGCGCCCCGGGTGACGAGCTCATCCAGCTCGGCCAGACCTGAACGGGGGGATCCGGTTTGCCGGATCCGCGTCCCGGGCCCGTCGGCAACGGCCATGCCCACTGGGCAGGCCGGTTTCCCGGGGTGGGGATGCCCGGCGTGCTTGCGTCAGGTCAACTCCGTGCGTGTGTGACACTCACGTCACCGTGATGTGCGCCTGTCGGGGTGGCATCCCGGGCACGAGGCGGGAAGCGTGGAGGAGGCGACGAAAGCGGCCGAATCCAGCACCTGGCGTGTTTGTTCGCAACGCTGAGTAATGTGGGGGTGGTTCGGGACGGCCGGACGGGTACGAGCGGACCACCTGGAAATCGATCTGTTCGCACGCCCGTCATGGTGATCTGGTCGGACGCGGTCGTCGGTGGGTCGGTGGTCCGTGACCGGTCGACCGGAGGCGGCTGACGGCCGTCACGCCGACATCGTCATCATCTCGACCGAGGCCACATTAGATCCGATCCGGCCGCAGCCCGAACTGTTGTCAGCCGAAGTACAGCCAGCTGAAGTGCCGCCAGCTGAAGTGCCGCCAGCCGAACCGCCGCTCACCGGTCACCGCGCGCCGGTCACCTCGAACAGGGGAACGCATGTCATCCGGAACCTCAGCAGAAGGAAGCCCGGCCGCGGGAGGCGTCGCCGCCCCGGTCACCGCCTGCCGATCGTGTGACGGGCCCGCCCCGCGTGTCTTCCTGTCGCTGGGTGACACCCCTGTCGCGAACCGGCTCGTGAAGGCGGACGCCCTCGACGCCGTGGACCCGGCCTTCCCGCTGGAGGTCGGCTTCTGCGAGCAGTGCGCGCTCGTCCAGCTGACCCACGTGCTCCCCGCCGACGAGATCTTCGACGCCGACTACCCGTACTTCTCGTCGTTCTCCGACATGCTCGTCCGGCACTCCGAGAAGCACGTGATCGACCTGATCGCGAGCCGCAACCTCGGCCCGGAGAGCCTGGTCGTCGAGGTCGCCAGCAACGACGGCTACCTGCTCAAGGCGTTCGTCGAACGCGGCATACCGGTGCTGGGCATCGAGCCGACCCCCGGCCCGGCCGCCGCCGCGCGCAAGGCGGGCGTGCCCACCCGCGAGGAGTTCTTCGGGGCCGACCTCGCCCGTACGCTCGTCGCCGAGGGCCTGCGGGCGGACGTCATCATCGCCAACAACGTGATGGCGCACGTCCCCGACCTCAACAGCTTCGTCGAGGGCTTCTCGATCCTGCTCGCCGACGACGGGATCGTCGACGTCGAGAACCCCGGGGTCGGCGCGCTGCTGGCGCACAACGAGTTCGACACCGTCTACCACGAGCACTTCTGCTACTTCTCCACGATCGCGGTGGACGCCCTCATGCGCCGCCACGACCTGCAGCTCGTCGGCGTCGAGGAGTTCGCGGACCTGCACGGCGGGACGCTGCGCTGGCGGATGCAGCACCAGGGCGCCGCCGAGCCGACCGGGTCGGTGAAGGCCGTCCTGGACGCGGAGCGCGCCGCCGGCCTCGGGACGTTCGAGCGCTACGGCAGCTTCGGCGACGACGTCCGCGTGCTGCAGGGCGAGCTGACCGAGCTGCTGCGCTCGCTGAAGGCCGAGGGGAAGTCCATCGCGGCCTACGGCGCGGCGGCCAAGGGCGCCACCCTGCTGAACTCGACCGGCATCGACCACACGCTGATCGACTTCGTCGTCGACCGGAACGTGCACAAGCAGGGCAAGTACATCCCGGGCGCGCGGATCCCGATCCTCGACCCGGCCGTGCTGCTTGAGCGCCAGCCCGACTACCTGCTGCTGCTCGCGTGGAACGTGAAGAAGGAGATCATGGCCCAGCAGGAGGAGTACGCCTCTCGGGGCGGCCGCTTCGTCGTACCCGTGCCCCGTCCGGTCGTGCTCTAGGAGAGCCCAACCCAACGAAGCGATGACATCAGCGTCGGCAGCCCCCCGGCTGCGCCCAGCACCCCGCGGCCCGGACATCCTCGACGTCCCGGGCGGGACGGGGTGTCGGGCGTGACCGATCTCGGTATGGAGCCGAGGGCAGCCGGCGCGGACGACGCGGACCTCCCGCCCGAGCCGCCCGCCGGCGACGCCGACACCACGCAGTACGTGCCGCGCGCCCCGCGTCAGCCGCGCACCGGGCCGACCGGCCGGAACGACGAGCCCCAGCCCCGGCCTGGCGCGACCGATCCCCGGCAGCAGGAGGTCCACGTCGACACTCCGCTGCCGCGGATCGTCCTGCCGGGCACGCCCGATCCGCGGGGCGCCACCGATCCCCGCGGTGGTGCTGACCAGTGGGGTGGTGCTGACGGGCGGACTGGAACTGATCCGCGCGGGGGGCCGGAGCAGCATCGGCCGGTTCCCGAGCCGTTCGTGGTGGAGGGCCGATCCGGCTACCGGGACGGCCGCACCCCACCCCCCGGTCGCACTCCGCTCCCGGGATACCGGCCCGAGGCTGGTCACACTCCGCCCCCGGGTCGCACTCCGCCTCCAGGGCACACTCCGCCTCCAGGCCGGACGCCGCTCCCGGACCGTCGGCAGGAGCCGGGCCATCGGGCGGAAGCGGGCTACCGGCCGGAGGTGGGCCGTACTCCGCCCCCGGGCCGCACGCCAGCCCCGGGGCGTCCCGAGCCGTACGGGCGTACCCCATCCTCTGGCGCGACACCGTGGCCAGGCCATGCCGCGCCACCCGCGCACACCCCGCCGCCGGGACGTACTCCGCCGCCGGGCGGCGCCGCGCCGTTCGAGCGGGCTCCGGCCCCGGGGAACACCCCACCGGCCGGGCAGGCGCCTCCCGGTCACACACCGGCAGGGCACGTGCCTTCCGGCTACACGTCTCCCGGGCAGGCGCCGCCGTCCGGGCGCACGCCGTCCGGGCGCACGCCGCCGCCCGGCTACACCCCCCGCCCGGGCGGTACGCCCCTGCCGGGCGTCCGGCCGCCGGACGGGACGCCGCCGAACCAGGGCGCGGCGCGTGCGCTGACGCCGCCGCCGGGCTGGACCCCCATGCCCCGGCATTCCACCGGCAACACGCCCGCCCCCGGCGGCACCCCGACCGACCCTGCTGCCCGGCACGACCAGCCGGGACAGGGCGAGCGGGGCGCCGCGCAACGGGCGGGCGGGGCGCCCCCGTCCGGCGGATGGGTTCCGCCCGAGACCACCGTCCGCATGGGTACCACCGGGCCGCAGGCACCGCCTCCGCCGGGAGGCGTGGCCCGTCAGCCCACGCCGAGGCCCGCTCCGCCGAGCGGCTTCACGGTGGGCACGCCACTGCCGGGGCGCCCGGCCGGCACCCCGCCGCCCGGCGCCGGGCCGGCGCAGACCCCACCACCGCAGACGTCACCACCGCGGACCTCGCCACCCGTCCCGTCGCCCGGCCTGCCGCCGGCGGGCCGGCGGGGCGATGACTTCATGCGGGTCGACGTCGCCGGCCCGAGTGCCGCCGCACCCCCGCCGGCGACCCAGCTCCCATCCACACCGCCCTCAGCCACCCAGGCCCCGACCGCCCACTCGTCTGGCGCCCACTCGTCTGGCGCCCACTCGCCTGGCGGGCAGTCGCCCGCCGGGCAGTCGCCAGCGGATCAGCGTCAGGCCCCGCCGCCGCCCGCCGCACCGCGTTCCGCGGGAGCGCCTCCCGAGGGGCGCCCTGCTGCCGCGGCCGGCCCTGCCGGCCTTGCCGGCGCGGCCGGAGCGGGGGACGCGCGACGATCGGGGCGCGGATGGTCGGCGACGGGGCGCCGGGAGCCGCGCCCACCGGGCCGGGGCGGCGGCGCCGCGGCCGGATCGGACCAGACCGCGCTGACCAGCCGGGCCGGCGATGGCCGCGGCCGGCAGGGCCGTGGCGGGCGCCGCGGGCGGCAGGGCGCGGCCCGCAACCCCGACATCCACTTCATCAACGCGTTCACCGACACCATCGACCTGTCGTCGCTGCGGCGCCGGCTGGAGATGGAGGACGGTGCCGCCGCCGTCGACCAGACGGACTACATCCCGCGTCTCTACGGCCGTAACCGGCCGGAGTCCGACGCCGCGAGCACGCAGGTCATGCGGCGCTCGGGGGCCGGAACGGGGCCAGGGCAGGCTGGTGGCCGGTGGGCCGGCCCGGCCAGCTCCGGGAGCGCGGCCGGAGCGGCCGCGGGCGAGGGCGACCCGGTGGACGGAACCGCCCGGCCCGGCCGGGCGCGCCACGCACGCGGCGGAGGTTCCGGCACCGGGGCGCTGGAGGTGGCCGAGCAGCGTCCGGGCACCGGGCCGGCCGCCGCCGAGGAGGCCGTCGTAGGCGGCGGGTCGACGAAGGCGAAGGCGATCTGGACCCTCGCCGACCAGGGTGTCTCCAGCGCCACCAACGCCGCCGTCTCGCTCCTGATCGCCCGGCAGGTGAGCTCGTCCGAGTACGGCTCGTTCGCGATCGCCTACATCATCTTCTCGGTGATCATCGGGATCTCCCGGGCGGGTGGCTGCCTGCCGCTGGGGATCTCGTACTCGGGCAAGTCGGTGTCCGAGTTCCGGTACGCGGCCGCGTCCGCCACCGGAGCGTGCCTGGTCTTCGGTGGACTGCTGGGGATCGTGCTCGTCGGCGTGGGGGCCGTCGCCGGTGGGTCGGTCGGCTCCGCCCTCGTCGTGGTGGGCTTCGTCCTGCCCGGCCTGCTGCTCCAGGACGCCTGGCGCTACGTGTTCTTCGCGATGGGCAAACCCCTCGGCGCGTTCCTGAACGATGTCGCCTGGGCCCTGGTGCAGGTGGTCGGGCTGACGGTGCTCATCGAGCGGGGCGTGACGGCCTCGCCGCCGATGCTGCTCGCCTGGGGCATCTCCGCGCTGGTCGCGGCGCTGCTGGGGGTCGCGCAGGCCGGTCTGTGGCCGGCGCCGTCGCGGGCGCTGACCTGGGTCCGGGAGAACCGGGCCAACGCGGCCAACCTCGCGGCCGAGTTCGTCACCGTCCAGGGCGCGCTGCAGGCGTCGATGCTGCTGATCGGGCTGCTCAGCTCCAAGGAGACGATCGGGGCGCTGAACGGCGTGCGGACGCTGCTCGGCCCGACCACCGTCATCGGCGTGGGCATCGTCAGCTTCGCGGTGCCGGAGCTCTCCCGCCGCATCGACATGTCCGTGCGGGCGCGCGAGCGCGCGGCGGTGCTGCTCACGGTGATCGTGGTCGGCGTCGGCGGCCTGTGGAGCCTGCTGTTCATCGCATTCCCGGCCATCGGGGAAACGCTGCTCGGTGACACCTGGCCCGGGGCGCACCACATCCTCGTGTACTCCGCGTTCCACTACGCGGGGACGGCGCTGCCGACCGGGCCGGCCTGCATCATGTACGCGCTCGGCCGAACCAAGATCACGTTCCGGATCAACCTGTCCATGGCGCCGATGCTCTTCGCCTTCCCGATTCTCGGCCTGCTGCTCGCGGACGCCACGGGCGCGGTCATCGGGTACAACCTCGTGTTCTGGGGCATCGCCCCGGTCTGGTGGATCCTGCTGCGCCGGATCGTCCGCGAACACGCACGCGGACGACCGGACGCCCGTGACGCGGCCGAGATGTCCGTCCAGGTCGGGGCGCCCGAACAGGCCGAGACGTTCGAGGAGATCGCGACGTCCGACCGGGCCGAGAGGTTCGATCACACCGGGATGTCCGACCGGGCCGTCCTGCCGGCCGGGAACGTGCGGGTCGTCGAGCCCTCCGGACGGGAGGGCCCCGGCCGGGAACGGGCCCAGGTGTCGAGGCTGCCCGCGCTCGCGCCGCCACCACCATCCGGTCGTCCGAGCCGCGGCGAGGCGGTACATGTCAGGCCGGCACACGGCGGCGAGGCGCACGGAACCCCCGCGCGCGGCGGCGCGGGCGCTGGCGGCGCGGGCTCCGGTGGGGCGGCGCAGGAGGACGTCGAGCGGACCACGGTTCTGCAGGGCCCGCCCCCGCGCGGAAGCTCCGTTGAGGTGTCGCCGCAGGCCGGCGAGCGGGACCGCAATGATCCTGAGCCGCTGGACCTGCTCGAACCGGAACAGCGCGGCGGTGCCGACGGACCGCGAGGCGGCGGGCGAAACCCTGGCCGCTAGCCTGCGCTCACGCTATGAGTCGCTTACTTTGCGCTATCGGCTATGCTCACAAATCGGTTCCGTCAGATCTTGGCCGTGGTCCGATGACCGGGCCGGACGCTCCTGTGGGGGGCCCAAATTGACTCCGCTTCACCTGCCGCCCAAAGGGCTTGCGTCAGCGTTCGCCCAGCTGCGGCTGACCGGCACCTCGCCACGCGCCTGGCGCCCTGAGGCGGGCGCCGCATGAGCCGCTCCTCTCAGCAGGGCACGGAGTCCGGCCGGGCCCCATCTGCCCCGTCGCTGATCCGCATCCTCAAGCCGCGGTGGATGGTGATCGCCATCTCGGTGGTCATCCTGGCCGCGCTGGCGATGATCATATCCAAGCAGCAGGCGGCGACGTTCCAGGCGAGCTCGCGCATCTTCCTGGACACCTCGGACCAGACCCTTGGCGCGAACTCGGTCGACGCGGGCCGCTTCGTGCAGACCCAGGCCCAGCTCGCGACCTCGACAGCGACTCTGGACGAGATCGCCGCCAAGCTGAAGATCACCCGGGCTGACGTCGCGGACCGCCTGACGACGACCCCGTCGGACGAGGGGTACTTCTTCACGATCACCGGTACCGGCACCAGCGAGCAGGCCGCGATCGACTTCGTCAACGCCGCGACGGCCGCCTACACCTCCCAGCTCGGGAAGTCCGGCTCCGGTGACGAGACGTTGGTCGACACGCTCACCAGGATCCGGAACGAGAAGGCAACCCAGCTCCAGGGCCTCGACCAGCAGGCCCAGACCCAGGAAGGCGGGGCATCGGACCCCGGGCTGACGAACCAGCGTCTCGTGCTCCAGGACGAGGTGAAGGCGCTCAACACCCGGATCACCGAGGCCGGTGTGAACGTCGCCGCGGCGCCCACCACGATCCGGCTCGCCGAACCGTCGCGGTCGGAGGGTCAGGTCGCGCCGAGCCTGTTCCGTAACGTCCTCGTCGCCGCGCTGCTCGGCCTGTTCGGTTCCGCGGCCGGGCTCTGGATCATGTACCAGCGCCGCCCGACCATCCTCGACCCGCACAACTCGGCGGACCTGATGGGCGTGCCGCTCATCGCGGACCTGCCGGCGAGCCGGACGAGCGCGAACGCGGCGGAGACACTGGTATCGGCCATGTCGGCGGTGATGTCACCCACCAGCAAGGTGGTGGCCTTCACCCCGGCATCCCGGACGGACCTCAGCTCCGAGCTGGTCGCCGCCGTCGCCGCCGCCTGGTCGGACGACCAGGGCGTGGTGCTGATCCTCGACACCTCGGCGCAGTCGGAGGTCCGCGCGTCGCTGGAGGGGCTGCCCCGGCCCACCTCGGCCGAGCTGCCCCGCTGGGCGCACGAGCCGACCTGCCTGGCCCGCTCCTCGGGGACGGGCCGCGGCCACATCCTCTACAACCGGGTCTCGCCGGCCCGGGCCGCCCGCCCGGGGGGCCTCGCGCCCATCCTGGCCGACCGCGCGCCTGTGGTGGACCTCGTCATCCTCGTCACCGCCGCGCTCGCGGACCTGCCGATGACCGCCGCCTCGGCGATCCAGGCGGACGCCGTCGTCGTCATCACCTCGCCCGACACCAACCTCAAGGAGCTCGAGCAGGTGCCGCGCGACTGGCCGGCCCTGGCCGAGCGGGTCGTGGGTGTCGTGCACGACGGCCGCACGGCGGTGCGACGCAACGCGGGTGGCGGGCGCGGCTCGCCGCAGGCCGCGGTCGAGTCGATCACCTCGGCCTCACCGGTGGGCGGCGAGGCGGCCAGCCGCGCCCCCCGTGACACCGAGGCGACGGACCGCTACGCGCGTCCCGCGAAGCGCTGAGTCAGGCACTGACGGCAGCAGGCAACACAAACACCACAGAGGCCGGCCGCCGCCCCGAGGTACGAAGGACGGGCGGCGGTCAGGCCCCGCCAGGCACGGCAAGAGGCACCACCCCCCCAAGGCCCGGGACCCACGGGCGGCGGGGATGCTGGACCGCACCGAATGAGGGGCGGGTTGGCCGGGATTTGGCAGAGTCCCGGCCGGCCCGCCCCTCGCTGTTTCCGCCCGGGAACCCGCCGGTCCGGGCTGGGGAGATACGCGCGCCCGAAACGATCGTGCTCAGGCCGGCGGGGGCGGGCCGGCCTGAGCACGAT
>NZ_UBIZ01000190.1:0-241 GCF_900465275.1 Parafrankia sp. Ea1.12
GTCCCCTTCACCTTTCGGATCCAGGTAAGCCATCGAACCCAGGAACCTCCCTCCGAGTCCCTCCCGGCTGGGCCGGGGATACAACCAGGCGCCTCATGGCGCACTACCAACGGTCCGCGACGTGCAGGTGCGCGCCATGCCAGCCGGGCACGTACACCTGCGTCCTGGTCTTCGGGTCGCGAACCCACCGGCCGCACTTGTACTCCAACTGGCGGCGCAGTTCGCCCATGCCGACGTCGGA
>NZ_UBIZ01000534.1:0-211 GCF_900465275.1 Parafrankia sp. Ea1.12
CAGGAGATCGCCGCGCTGATCGAGCGGCTTGCGACCGAGAACACGACGTGGGGCTACCAGCGGATCCAGGGCGAGCTCCTCAAGCTCGGCCACCGGGTGAGCGCATCCACGATCCGCCGGGTCCTGAAGACCCTCAGGTTGCCACCGGCTCCGAAACGGCAGACCGACACGACATGGCGACAGTTCCTGCGCACGCAGGCAGCGACCATGC
>NZ_UBIZ01000480.1:0-4523 GCF_900465275.1 Parafrankia sp. Ea1.12
CCCCCCAGGCTCGGCATCCCCCTCGACCGACATCGACACCGACACCGACTTCGCCCCAGCCGGTCACGCCGACGCGGACACCCAGCCCCTCATCTACCGGGCCAGCTAACGTTCGCCGTCCGGGTTCATCGATGCGTCGGGGACCCCGCACCCACAAGCTGGAGCAGCGCCTGACTCAGGCCGGTCAGGGCACGTCGCGCCGCGTGGTGAGGACGCGACCGGCGGTGGCCGCGAGCGCCGACCAAGCGGCAAGTACGAGGGCGCCGACGGCCGGTGGGAGCAGGATGTCGGGGTCCTGCCCCATCAGAGCGAAGCCGGCCTGGCCGGGGGCGAGCCGTCCGACGTCGGGAATATAGGCGATCAGCAGGTTCTCGATGAACAGCAGCCAGGTGGCCAGACCAACCAGGGCGGTGACCTGATTACGCAGGATCGCGCCCAGACCGAGACCGAAGGCGGCCCACAGCGCGCCCACCAGGGCCCCGCCAAGAAGGAGACGCACGACATCGGGGTGGGCGAGGGCGATGTCGATGCCACGACCAGCGAGGACAGAGCTTCCGACGACGATGGCGACGAGTTCCACGGCGAACCCGAACGTTGCCCCGGTGAGGGCGCTCGCGCCGAGCTTGGCGGTCAGGACCTGTCCTCGCCGCGGGGTGACGAGGAACGTCGAGCGGATCGTTCCATGACGGAACTCGGTGGCGATGGTCATCGCGCCGCCGATCCCGGCGAACAGGGCTGCGAGGACTCCCCAGCCGAACACCCGCATCTGATCTGTGACGGTTACCAGCTGGTCTGGGCTGAGGCTGAACGCATGGAGGGCCACCGCGAACAGGCCGAGACCGAGCAGGGTCAGCAGCAGGGTGAGGTCGGTGCGGGTCGAGCGCTGCTTGCGCAGTTCGGCGGCGAGGACGGTGTTCACGCGGCCACCTCGGAGGTGACGGCGAGGTAGACCTCTTCGAGCGTCTGCCCGTCCGCGGTCAGCTGATCGAGCCGACCCTGTGTTGCCAGCCGACCTCGGTGGAGTATCAGTACCTGGTCGACGGTCTGACTGACCTCGGCGAGGACGTGGCTGGAGACGAGGACTGCCCCGCCCCGCTCGGCGAATCCGCGCAGCATCGCGCGCAGCCACTGCATCCCTGCTGGATCGAGGCCGTTCGCAGGCTCGTCGAGGACGAGTAGGCGGGGTTCACCGAGAAGGGCTCCGGCGAGCCCGAGCCGCTGACGCATCCCCAGGGAGTAGGTCCGCACCCGTCGGTCAGCCGCCGCGTCGAGCTCGACCATGGCAAGCACCTCCTCGACGCGGGTATCGGGGATCCCGGCGGCCAGCGCGAGGACACGCAGGTGCTCGCGGCCGGAGCGGGCGGGGTGAAGGTCATGAACGTCCAGCACCGCACCGACTTGCCTCGCGGGACTACCCAGGTCCTGATATGGATGGCCGAGGATGAGGGCCTCGCCGGAACTCGGCGTGGCCAGGCCGAGCAGAAGCCGAAGTGTTGTGGTCTTCCCTGCTCCGTTCGGGCCGAGAAATCCGGTGACGGTTCCCTTCTCCAAGGCGAAGGTCAGGTCGTCGAGCACGACGGTGTCGCCGTAGCGTTTACTCAGCGAGCGCACGCTGACGATCGCGTCGTGGGTCGACGCCAAGGCTGTGGGCCTCACATCGCCGGTCCGGTGGTCCATGCGCAACTCCTCACGGTGATGTCTGGTTGTCTGTCCGGCACCGATCGTGTCGGTACCAGGGTGCGGTGGCATCGGCCGTGGGAAGCGGGTCGTCTACTCCTGTAGGCGTATGCGCGCCGGGCAGGGCGCGGTTAGATTCGGCTCATGGGACGCGGGCAGATCTCCGCTGTGGACGCCGCCGTCCCGATCCTGGTCGGTGCCGTGATCACCGCCGGAATCGTCGTTCGTGCGCAGACCGAAACCGTCCACACGGCGCTACCACTGGGACTGGCCGCAGCCGCGGCTCTGGCGGCACGCCACCGCGCTCCTGTGATCACACTCGCCGTTACCGGTGGCCTCGTTCTCGGCTTGTGTACCATCGAGCCCGCGGCCGGCGCCGCGGCCGTCTTCGCACCCGCCGCGGCGCTGTACTCGGTGGGACTGCGCCGCGGCCGGGCCCATCAGGTCGTCGCGGCGCTCGCGGCCGTCGCCGCGATCCTCGCCACCGACCTCTTCCTCACCAGCCCGGCCACCATCGCCCCGCATACTCTCGGCCACGCCGCTCTCGTTGCCATACCGATGCTCGCCGCCGACACACTGCGGACCCGCCGTTCCTACGTGTCGCTGCTGCTGGAGCGCGTCGAACTCGCCGAACAGTCCCGTGAGCAGGAAGCACGGCGGCTCATCGAGCAGGAACGGCTACGGATCGCCCGGGACCTGCACGACGTCGTCGCACACACCCTGACGACCATCAACGTCCAGGCCAGCGTCGCGGCGCACCTGCTCGACGACAAGGCCGGACACGCCCGAGCGGCCCTCGCGACGATCGCCGACGCCAGCCGCGACGCCCTCGACGAGATCCGGGCCGTCGTCGGAGTCCTGCGCGATCGCGACTCCGACAGCGGCCCTGCCAGAGCGCCACTCGAACCGACTCCCGCCGTCGAAACCATTCACGACCTCGTCGCCCGGCTCCGCGACAGCGGCTTCGACGTCACCGTCCGAGTACAGGGTGAGCAGCCCGAACGGATACCGGATGCGGTCGGTCTCGCGACCTACAGGATCGTCCAGGAATCACTGACCAACGTCCGCCGCCACGCCCCCGGCGCATCCGCACAGGTCGGCCTCACCTTTACCGCGACGCAGATGCTCATCACCATCGAGAACCCGACCGAGCCTGCGGGAATAGGCGTCGGGACGGGCACTGACACCGCGGCCGCAGCCGGGGCTGCCGGCAAGAGCGAGGTTGGTGCCGGAGTCGGAATCATCGGGATGACCGAACGAGCGGCAGCGATCGGCGGAACTCTCGCGGCGACCCGGATACCGCACGGATTCCGGGTGTCCGCCGAGCTGCCCTACCGCCCAGCACCGGCAGTCACATGACGCGCGTTCTGATCGCCGACGACCAAGCCGCGGTACGCGGCGGCTTCGCCGCCCTCGTCGCGGCCGAGAGCGGGCTGGTGCTGGCCGGTGAGGCCAGCAACGGACGCCAGGCCGTCGACATCGCCCGGCGAGTGCTTCCGCATGTGGTGCTGATGGACATCCGCATGCCCGTTCTCGACGGACTGGAAGCAACCCGCCTCATCAGCACCGACCCGACCCTCACCCGCACCCGGGTCCTCATCCTCACCACATTCGACCTGGACGAGTACGTCTACACAGCACTGCGGGCCGGAGCCAGTGGCTTCCTCCTCAAAGACGCCGGACCCCGCGAACTGCTCCACGCTATCCGCGTCGTCGCAGCCGGCGATGCACTGATCGCACCGTCCGTGACCCGCCGGCTGATCACCGAGTTCGCCGCCCGCCGCGACCCAAGCGTGCCCCCCGCGACGCTGGCGACCCTCACCAACCGGGAACGCGACATCCTTCGCCTCGTCGCCCGCGGCCTCACCAACGCCGAGATCGCCGGCCGACTCCTCATCAGCCCCCTCACCGCCAAAACCCACATCAGCAACATCCTCGCCAAACTCGACCGCCGCGACCGCGCACAACTCGTGACCCTCGCCTACGAAACCGGCTTCGTCTCGCCCGGCGACAAAGATCGGACAGTCGAAAGCTGCTGAGCCCTCGAGGGACACGGCAGGCTGGTGCACGCCGCCAGTGGATGGATCGGCGAGGCGCTCGGGCTCGACCGCGGCGACGTCGGCTGGGACACCGCCCAGCTGACCGTGACCGGCAATAAAGGCCGCACTCTTAAAGTGCCCCCCTCCACCTCACGACCGTAAAAATGCTCGCCGACTACGCGGCCCGCCGCGACCAGCTCTGCCCGACCGCGGAAGTGCGCTGATTCGAAATTTCTGAACGCTGTTCGACGGCGAACTCAGTGCGCCGCGACGTGTGCGACGATCCCGGAGGTAAGGGCTCGCCCGCTTCGTTTTGTCTGTAAGGGCGGATATGTATGCTGCCGTATTCGACGATTGGCTTCTGTCGACTGCAATCCTCGTAGGGGCAGCCATTGCGAGGACTGCCCGCATGGTCGCCTGGCTACTTCACCGCCGCTCCAGGGGCGGATCATCGACGGGGCGTCGCTGCGATGGCGGTCGGGCGGCCAGTCGCCGCAGCAGGCGCGCACGGCGAACAGCGGCGGTCTGGCTGTCGCGCGCCGCGTAGGTCATAGCCACAGCACCCTTTCGGGGATCACACCCAGCCGGTGGCTGTTGGGCTCCAAAATCCGGGTGCGGCCTGTGAGCTGCTCTTTTGTAGCCCGGGTGATCGCCTGTGGAGGTCGTCAGGCGGCGTTGCGGTATTCGTTGATCTTGCGCCACGAGCGTGAAGGGAGACTCTGATCTTGAGATAGACAGGGATCTTCTGGAGCGGTGCTCCATGGGAGATGGAGGTATGGCCCTCCGTGGCCGCCATGCGGGGGGTGG
>NZ_UBIZ01000340.1:0-9151 GCF_900465275.1 Parafrankia sp. Ea1.12
CCGACCGGGCCTCCGCCAGGCGGGCCGTACGCGGCGCCAGGCGGGCCGTACACGGCGCCGGGGCCCGCCGGGCCCCAGCCGTGGGCGCGGCCGGGGCCCGCCGGATGGCCCGGGGGGACGCGGTGCCGGATCTGCGGTGCGGCCCCGGCCGTGCCCGCGACGATCCGCGGGCACCAGGGCTTCATCATCTTCATGCGGTTCCGCGCCGAGCACGGACCGTTCTGCCGCACCTGCGGCACCGCGACGCTGCGCGCCATGAACGCGCGAACGCTCTGGCAGGGCTGGTGGGGCATCGCGTCGCTGTTCATCACCCCGGTGATCCTGCTGCTGAACTTCACCGAGCACTCGAAGATCGGCAAGCTGCCCCCGCCGGGGCCCGCCCTCGCCCCGCCGCTGCGGCCGGGACGCCCGCTGTTCCGCCGGCCCGAGGCCCTCGGCCTGTTGGTCCCGCTCCTCGCGCTCGCGCTGGTCGTGGCGGCGATCGCGACGAGCGACCCGAGTGAGGCGGGGGCCCGCTCCGGCGACTGCGTCCGCCGGGACGGCCAGCGGATCTCGATCGTCGACTGCGCGTCACCGCAGGCCCAGTACGTCGTCCTGACCAGGCTGGACGGCGACTCCGACGCCCGGTGCGACCTCTGGACGGAGACGACCGCGAGCTACACGCAGACCGGGCCGGGGCCTGACTTCGTCCTGTGTCTCGGGCCGGTGCCCGGCGCGGGCGCGGGGCAGCCCGACCAGAGCGCCGTGCCGGACCAGCAGGGGACGACGCGCAACGCGAGCGCTCAGGCTCCGGGGATCCCGGCCGGGTCGTCCGAACGGGGCGGGGGGTCCTCCTCCCGGGCGGGCAGCGCGTCGTCGATCTCGAAGTAGGCGGGCAGCGGCCGGCGCCCCGACAGGTGCAGGACCCGCACCAGGCGCCGGCCGGCGAGCGAGCGGACGTCGCCGACCGCGTCGTTGTGGAACTGGCGGGCCAGGGCCACCCGGGCCGCCGCCGAGTCGACGGCGCGCACCTCCTCCGGGGCGCGCTGCCCCACGGCGACGACGGCCGGGGCGCGCAGCGCCCGGCTCAGCGCGTTCTCCGCGTCCTCCGCGGTGGTGCCCAGACCGGCGCCGGCGAGCAGGGCGACATGGCCGGCCCGGGCACGCTCGGCCATGTCGGCGAGTTCGGCGAGGTCACGGCGGCGGGCGAGCTCGTGCGCCGCGTCGGCCCGGGCCATGAGCTGGACCACGAGGCCGGCGCGCGCCGCGTCGACCCGGCCGGCCAGCCGGTCGAGCCGACTCGCCAGCCAGGTCAGGTAGGTGGCGATCACCACTACGGCCACCACCACGACCACCACGACTGTCATCTCGCGCAGCGTAGTCAACCCCGGTGGACAGGTCACGGCCGGTCGGTGATATCGGCCGGCGCGGGATATCGCCGGGCACAGGACACCGGCCGGCGCCGCGATCCGGCCGCCGCGGGATACCGGCCGGCCGGCTCAGCTCTCCTCGGGGGCGGCGACCGACACCGGGCGGTCACCGGAGACCATCTCGTACACGCCGACGATGCTCTGGGCGATCACCCGCCAGTCGTACCGGGCGACGACGGCGCGGCCGCGCTCGGCCAGCCGGGCTCGCTCGGCCGGGTCCTCGATCAGCTCGGCCAGGTTCGCCGCCAGCTCCGCCGGCTCCCCCACCCCGAACAACCGCCCGGCCCGCCCGTTGTCGAGCACCCGCCGGAACGCGTCGATGTCGCTCGCGACGACCGGCGTCCCGGCCGCCATCGCCTCGAGCAGCACGATCCCGAAGCTCTCCTGCCCCGTGTTCGGGGCACAGTACACGCTGCCGGAGGCGAACACCGCGGCCTTGTCGGCCTCCGGGACGAGCCCTACCAGGTCGACCCGTCCGAGCAGCGCGGGGTCGATGCGGGAGCGCACCGCCTCGGTGTCGCCGGGGCCCGCGACCAGCAGGCGGACGTCCGGCACCTTCTCGACGAGCCTCGGGAACGCGGCCATCAGCACGTCCAGGCCCTTGCGCGGCTCGTCGATCCGGCCGAGGAACGCCACCGTCGGCGCGGTGCCGTAGCCGGGCAGTGGGCGGGCGCCCTCGAAGGCCCGCACGGCCACTCCGTTCGGGATGAGGATCGCGCCGGTGCCGAGGTGCTCCACGAGCGTGCGCCGTGCCGCCTCGGACACGGCGATCCGTGCCCGCAGCTTCTCCAGCGACGGCCGCAGCGCGCGGTGCCCCGCGGTGAGGATCCTTGACCTGGGGTTGGCGGTGTGGAAGGTCGCCACCAGCGGGCCGTCCGCGAGCATGCAGGCCAGCAGGCTGACACTGGGCGCGGTCGGCTCGTGCGCGTGCAGCACGTCGAAGTCGTGCTCGCGCAGCCACCGACGCACCCGGGCGGCCGAGACCGGCCCCATGAGCAGCCGGGCCACCGAGCCGTTGTAGGGCACCGGCACCGCGCGGCCGGCGTCCACGGCGTACGCCGGCAGCGTGGACTCGTCGTCCACCGGGGTGATCACCGAGACCTCGTGCCCGGCGTCGAGCAGCGTCTCGGCGAGGTCACGCACGTGCGCCTGGACGCCCCCGGGCACGTCCCAGGTGTAGGGGCAGGCGAGTCCGATTCTCACCGCCGGCTGCTCCTCATGACCGGTCGGGCCAGATCCGCTGGAGCATGTGCCAGTCGGACGGATGGGCGGCGATGCCGGAGGCGAACTCGTCCGCGAGCCGCTGGGTCATGGCCGGGATGTCGGTGTGCTCGACCTCGGGATGGATCCGCGCGCTCCAGCCGTCGTCGTCGAACCACAGCGTGACCGGCAGCAGGACCGCCCCGGTGCGCAGCGCGAGCGCGGCCGGCCCCGGCGGCATGGTCGCCGTCGCCCCGAAGAAGGTGACGGCAACCCCGGCGGAGCTGAGGTCGCGGTCCGCCAGCAGGCACAGGGCGCCGCCGGCGCGCAGCCGCTCGGCCAGCAGGTCCGACGGCGGTTGCGTGCCGCCGGTCAGCGGGATGACCTCCATGCCGAGCGCGGTGCGGAACCGGACGAACCGCTCGAAGAGCTCCTCGGGGCGCAGCCGCTCGGCCACCGTCGTGAACGGGATGCCGGTGGCCACCAGCCACGCCCCGGCCTGCTCCCAGTTCCCCATGTGCGGCAGGGCCAGGATGACGCCCCGGCCGGTCGCGTGCGCGCGGCGCAGCCGGTCCTCGTCGAGCACCCGCATGGCGCCGATCAGCCGGCGGGTCGGCATGTCCTGGAGACGGAAGACCTCCATCCAGTACCGCGCGTAGGAGCGCAGCGCGGACCGGGTCAGCGCGTCGAGGTCGGTGCCCGGCGGCACGACCCGGGCCAGGTTGGCGCGCAGCCGCGCCGTCCCGCGCCCGCCACGGCGGTGGGCGAGATCCGCGGCGCGGGCGAAACACCAGGCGGCGACGCGCTCGGGCAGCAGCCGGACGAGACGCCACCCCAGCACGTAGCCGAGCAGCGTCACCCGCCCCGCGGACGTCATCGACGGTCGGTTCCGATTCGCGCGGTCAGTGGCCCGGAGCGATCCGCGGCACCGCGGGCACCGGCGGCTGCGGCTGCTGTGCCAGCACGGCCTGCTGCGGCTGCTGCGGCTGCTGTGCCGGCACCGCCGGCTGCTGCGCGCCGCCCACCCCGGCCGGGGTGGGCGCGCCGTCCATGCCGCCGCCCGCGCTCATGACCGACGCGGCACCGGACGGGTCGCCGCCCGGCGAGCCGGGCTGCTCGACAGCCGGGTCGGGTGCCGGCGAGCCGGCCGGCGGGGCGAGCGTGGGCCGCCCGGACCGGACGAACTGGCGGTGCACGTGCACCACCCGCTGGCTCACGGTGAGCAGGGTAGCCCCGACCAGGAACCACAGCGCCGCGGGCAGCAAATAGGGCACGCCCAGGCCGTACAGGCCGGCGGCCACGAGCAGGATCAGCAGACGCTCGCCGCGCTCGGCGAACCCGACGTCACAGCTGAACCCCAGGCCCTCGGCGCGGGCCTTGACATACGAGGTCACGGAGCCGGCGACCAGGCAGAGCAGGGCGGCGCCCGCCAGCGGCAGCGAGTCGCCGTCGCCCGCGTACCAGATCACCAGTGACCCGAAGATCGCGCCGTCGCCGACCCGGTCGGAGGTCGAGTCCAGGAACGCGCCCCACTTGGAGGAGATGCCGCGGGCCCGGGCGATCACCCCGTCCATCAGGTCCGAGAAGACGAACAGGGTGATGACGAGCGTTCCGACGAAGAACACTCCGCGGGTGAAGAAGCCGAGGGCCCCGCCGGCCACCCCGATCGTGCCGATCACCGTCACCATGTCGGGTGACACCGACGAGCGCGCGGCCCACTGGCTCAACGGATCGAGCACCTTCTGGATCTGGGGTCGCGCCTTGCTTGCGAGCATGTCCGTCCCGTCGTCTCTGGCGTACCGCCCGGGTTGGGGCGGTCTCACAGTACCGCCGTCACGATCCGCTCATATCCGATCACGATCGGGGCTGGGGTTGTTCCCCACGTCACATCGGAGGACTCTTCGGGGTACGTACCAGTGCCCGCGGCGGACACACGACAGACACGGCGCGCAGGACCTGCCACGCAAGACCTGCCACGCAGAACACAGCACGCCCGCGGGGTACGGCCCCTCGGCCGGCCGCGGGCACCGCGAGCCAGGCGGATCCGCGCCGGCGGAGTCGCGCCGGCGCACCGGCTCCGCCGCACCCTGTTGGGAGGCCGGAATGTCAGCAACTCCGCGTGATGTGCGCAACGTGGTCCTCGTCGGGCACACCGGTGCCGGCAAGACGACCCTGCTGCGGCATCTCCTCCAGGTGGCCGAGTTCCTCGACGGGCAGCCCGCCGCCACCATGCCAGCCGCCGGCAACGGCAACGGCAGCGGCAGCGGCAGCGGCAGGAAGGGTGGCAACGGCCGCGCCAACGCCAACGGCAGAGGCGCCGGCGGCCAGGCCCGCGCCGGGGCCGACGGGGGCGCGCCCGGGGTGGGTGCCGCCGGGGGCGGCGCGGGCGCATCCCCCGGCGGAGAACCGGCCCAGCGGAGCATCTCGCTCGTCCTGGCCTCGCTGTGCCACCGTGGCCTGGCCGTGAACCTGCTGGACACCCCCGGATACCCGGACTTCGTCGGGGAGCTGCGAGCGGGCCTGCGCGCGGCGGACGCCGCCCTGTTCGTCATCAGCGCCCTCGAGGACATCGACGGGTCGACCAGGATGCTCTGGGAGGAGTGCGCGGCGGTCGGCATGCCCCGCGCGATCGCCATCACCCGGCTGGACCATCCCCGGGCCGACTTCGACGCGACCCTGCTCGCCTGCCAGGAGACTTTCGGCGCCGGAGTCCTGCCCGTCTACCTGCCCGAACCCGGCGGCGCGGAGCCGTCCCGGCTCGTCGCCCTGCTCACCGGACGGGTGATCGAGTACTCGGCCGGGACCCGCCGCGAGCAGGAGCCCCCGGCCGAGCTGACCGGCGCCGCGGGGGCGGCGCGCGGTGCCCTGGTCGAGGGGATCATCGCCGAGAGCGAGGACGAGAGCCTGCTCGAGCGGTACCTCGGCGGCGAGGAGCTCGACCCCAAGATGCTGCTCGACGACCTGGAGACCGCGGTGGCGCGCGGGTCGTTCTACCCAGTCCTGCCGCTCGCGGTACCGTCACGCGCCGCGGCCGGAGCTCGTGGCGTGCCGCCCGGCCTGGGCACCGTGGAGCTGCTCGACCTGTTCGCACACGCCTTCCCGTCCCCGCGCGAGCACCCGCTGCCCAGCCTCACCCGCCCGGACGGTTCACCGTGCCCACCGGCGGTCGGCGACCCGGCCGGGCCCCTGGTCGCCGAGATCGTCCGCACCACCACCGACCCGTACATCGGCCGGATGTCCCTCGTCCGGGTCTTCTCCGGCATCCTGCGCCCCGACGCGGCCGTACACGTCTCAGGCCACGGACGAGCGGCCGCCGGACATCCCGACCACGACGACGACGAACGGGTCGGGGCGCTCTCGCAGGCCGTCGGCATCGCGCTGCACTCGGTCGACGAGTGCGCCGCCGGCGGGATCTGCGTCATCACCCGGCTGTCCACCGCCGAGACCGGGGACACCCTCTCCGACCCGGCGGACCCGCGCCACCTGCCCGCCTGGACGATGCCGGAGCCGCTGCTGCCCGTAGCCGTGCGCGCCCCGGCCCGCTCCGACGAGAGCAAGCTGTCCGCGGCGCTGGGCCGCGTCTGCGCCGAGGACCCCACCCTGACCGTCACGCAGGACGCCGAGACCGGCCAGCTCGTCCTGTGGTCCATGGGCGAGGCCCACTGCGACGTCGTCCTGGACCGCCTGCGGGAGCGGTTCGGCGTCACCCTCGAGAAGATCCCGCTGCGGGTTCCCATGCGGGAGACGCTGCGCGGGCCGGCCGAGGGCGTCGGGCGGCTGGTGAAGCAGTCGGGCGGCCACGGGCAGTACGCGATCTGCCGCCTCAAGGTCGAGCCGCTGCCCGCCGGCAGCGGCTTCGAGTTCGTGGACGAGGTCGTCGGCGGCGCGGTCCCCCGCCAGTTCATTCCCTCGGTGGAGAAGGGAGTGCGGGCCCAGCTGGAGCGGGGGTTGGATGCCGGGTTCCCCGCCGTCGACCTGCGGGTGCGCCTGGTCGACGGGAAGGCGCACAGTGTCGACTCGTCCGACATGGCCTTCCAGGCGGCCGGCGGCCTGGCGCTGCGGGAGGCCGCGCGCGCGGCCGGCGTGGTGCTGCTCGAACCCGTCCTGGAGGTGCACGTCACCGTGCCCGACGAGCACGTCGGCGCGGTGATGAGCGACGTCTCCGCGCGGCGCGGCCGGGTCGTGGGGATGGCGCCGGTCGGCAACGGCGGCCCGGAGGTCCCGGCGCGCACCGCCATCCACGCGGAGATCCCCGCGGCCGAGATGACCCGCTACGCCGTCGACCTACGCTCCGTGAGCCACGGGACGGGCGTCTTCAGCCGCCGCCCCCTCGGTTACGAGCCGGTTCCCGACCATCTGACGGCCAGGTTCACCGAGAAGTCGTGACCCCGCACGGCCGCCCCGCGCCGGCATGACCCGCGCGGGCGCGGCTGTGCCGGACGGCGCCGGGCCCGACCCTCCCGGGTGACAGCGGGTCACCGCGGACGGCCGCCGGCCCACCCCGCGCGGGTGGGTCAGGCCGTCTGCCCGGTGCGCCGCCACGCCTGCGCAAGCAGCTCCCGCGTCTGGCCGAGCAGCGCCGGCAACACCCGGGTCGCGCCGACGACGGGCATGAAGTTCGTGTCACCGCCCCAGCGCGGAACAACATGCTGGTGCACATGGGCTGCGATTCCGGCGCCGGCCACCGAACCGAGGTTCATACCGGTGTTGAAGCCATGCGCGCCACTGGCCATCCGCAACGCGCGCAACGCGTGCTGGACGAACAACGACATCTCCACCGTCTCGTCGTAGTCCATCTCGGCATAGTCGGCGACATGGCGGTACGGCACCACCATCAAATGACCCGCGTTGTATGGATACAAATTAAGTACGGCGTATACGGACTTTCCCCGGGCGACCACAAGGCCGTCCTCGTCCGTCATCGCCACGATGGCGCAGAAGGGGCACTCGTCGTCGGGGGACCGCCCCGCCCCCTTGATGTACGCCATGCGATGCGGCGTGTAGAGACGTTGGAAGGCGTCCGGGTGGCCGACACCAGCCTGCTCGTCGACGGGCGTGCCGTCCGGCGCCGCGGTCGCGCTCACCTGCCCGGCCCCGCCGCCGACGGGATCGGCTCCCGCCAGCACCGCCCTCCGACCTGCGCCACCCTCACCACGCTGCCGCCTCCCGCGCCCCGCGAGCCCCGTCCCGCCGCCGCCGATCACCAGCCGGCCCGCCGGTACCCGTCCGAGACACCACGGTACCCACCCGCGGACCGCGCACGGGCGGCCAGTACAGGCCCGCCCGCGGCCGGCGAGACGGTCGGCCACCCGACCCGGGGTCCAGGATGAATCCCGAGGGCGCGGTACGGGGCCGCTGTCCCCGGAGCGCCTCCTGGAGCCGCACATGTCGATCGACCGCCTCCCCACCGCGGGGCACACCGGGGCGCAGGCACCGGGGCCGGGCCGGGCCACCCCGGCGTTCCTGCGCGAGCTGCTCGCCGACCCGCTCCGCCTGTTCACCCGGCTGCGCACCAGTTACGGCCCGATCGTCCGGGTGCCGGTCGGGCGCGGCGGCTTCCACCTCGTGTGCGGCCCCGACGCGGTCGAGCAGGTCCTGGTGGGCGAGCAGCGTGCCTACGCGAAGGGCCTGCGCCGGCGCACCATGCCGCCGGGCGAGGGAATCCAGCCGCTGTCCCTGCTGCTCGGTTCGGGCCTGCTCACCAGCGGCGGAGACCTCCACCGGACCCGCCGCCGGCTGATCCAGCCGATGTTCCACCGCGAGCGGATCGCCGGCTACGGCACCGCGATCTCCGAGCTGTCCCGCGCCACCGCGCTGGGCTGGGCGGACGGCTCCCGCCGCGAGGTCCACACCGACATGAGCGAGCTGACCCTCGCGGTCGTCGCCCGCACCGTGTTCGGCGTCGACGTCGACAGCGAGGTGGTCCGGCGGGTGCGCCGCGCCGTCGCCGCGAACATGCGGCTGTCCCAGCTGGCCGTTCTCCCGGGAGCCATGCGCCTGCAGCAGCACCTGCCGATCGGCCCGCTGCGAGCGGCGCGCGACTCGCGGGACGACCTCACCGCCGTGGTCATGGAGATGATCGAGCAGCGCAGATCACTCGACGCCGCCGGCTCCGACCTGCTGTCCACCCTGCTGGCCACCCGCGACGCCGACACCGGCGCCCCCCTGGACGACACCTCGATCCGCGACGAGGCGCTGACCATCCTGCTGGCCGGTCACGAGACCACCGCGAACGCGATGACCTGGGCCTACCACCTGCTCGCCACCAACCCGCAGGCCCGCGACCGGATGCACACCGAACTCGACGACGTCCTCAACGGCCGGAAACCGACCACCGCGGACCTGGCCGAGCTGCCCTACACCCGGGCCGTGTTCAGCGAGACCCTGCGCCTGTACCCACCCGCGTGGATCCTCCTGCGCCGCACGACGAGGGACGTCACCCTCGCCGGGTACCACCTGCCCGCGGACACGAACGTCCTGCTGAGCCAGTGGGTGATCCACCGGGACCCCACCTGGTGGCCCGCCCCCGAGGAGTTCCGCCC
>NZ_UBIZ01000041.1:0-705 GCF_900465275.1 Parafrankia sp. Ea1.12
GCGCCCACCCGGTACGACAGCCGGGCCGTCACCCTGCCCACCAGCCGGAAACACCATCAACAAGCCGGAAAGGGAAAGATCACCGATCTTTGATCACGCCAACCGTCGTTACTGACGGATGTAGGTCAGAGAACCATGGCATGCACGGAATCTCCAAGCACGAGAACCGGGAGATCCCGCGTCCGCCCGTCGGAGTGATGACCGGCGGGACGTCCAGGGAACGCCGAGGCGGTAATCCTGGGATGCACGGACACGGGAAGTCGGACACGCCAATAGTACCTGTGAACCTGCCGAACAAGCCCGTGCGAGCGGGTGCGGAGGTGGGGGAGGGAAGGGGCGTGGCCAAGGGGAACACGGCCAGCGAAACACGTCCCGGACGCAGAGCCGGGCCAGGCGTGTCAAGCCCGTTGGATCGTGTGCGCCTAGCCGCACGGCAGGACAAGGGAATGCGGTTCACCGCGCTGCTCCACCACGTGGACCTGGACCGCCTGGAGGCGGCGTACCGGGCGATCCGCCCGCAGGCCGCGCCCGGCGTGGACGGGGTGACGTGGCGGGAGTATGGGCGGGACCTTCAGGGTAACCTGCGGGACCTGCACGCCCGGATCCACTCGGGGCGTTACCGGGCGAGTCCCTCGCGGAGGGTGTACATCCCGAAGGCGGACGGGCGGCTGCGGCCGCTCGGTATCGCCACGCTGGAGGACAAGA
>NZ_UBIZ01000048.1:0-763 GCF_900465275.1 Parafrankia sp. Ea1.12
GAGCGGCGCAGGGGCGGGAAGCTCCCGCCGCATGTGACGGTCTATCTGACGTTGGGGATGTGCCTGTTCCCGGACGACGACTACGCCGAGGTCGCGGCGAAGGTCACCGGGTCGCTGGACCGGTTCGGCTGCTGGGACGCGGGCTGGGCGCCGCCGAGCGCGAGCGGGATCACCCAGGCGCGCAAAAGGCTGGGCCGGGCGGTGATGGCCGAGGTGTTCGAGCGGGTCGCGGGCCCGGTCGCGACACTGTCCACGCGCGGGGCGTGGCTGCGGGGCCGGCTGCTGCTCGCGATCGACGGGTTCGACGTCGACGTTCCTGACACCGAGGAGAACGCCGCCGAGTTCGGCTACGCCGGGTCGGGTGAGAAGCGGTCGGCCTTTCCGAAGATCCGGGTCGTCGCTCTGGCGGAGTGTGGCACGCACGCGTTCCGGGCCGCCGAGGTCGGCGGGTGGGCGACCAGCGAGAAGGCTCTGGCCCGGGGACTGCTGATGAGGCTTCGCCGGGACGAGGTACTGACCGCCGACCGGGGGTTCTACTCGTTCGACAACTGGGGACTGGTGGCCGGCACCGGCGCGGACCTGATCTGGCGGGCCCCGACCGGGCTGGGCCTGCCGGTCGTGAAGGTCCTGGCCGACGGCACGTTCCTGACCGTGCTGATCAACCCGAAGGTCACCGGTGCCCGGCGGCGGGCCGCGCTGCTCACCGCCGCGAAGGCCGGCACCGACCTCGACCCGGACGAGGCGCACCTGGCCCGGGTCGTCG
>NZ_UBIZ01000152.1:0-1367 GCF_900465275.1 Parafrankia sp. Ea1.12
GGTGTCGGCGGGGTGGGCGGAGTCGGTGGCGTCGGCCGAAGCGATCGGGACGACGGCGTTGTAGTTGTAGCGGACGGGCGCGGAGCGAACAGCGGCCGGGGACGCTGGTCCTCGTCCGGCCCGCCGGTGGCCCGGTCCGCCGGCGCCGGCGGGGTCGTCTGGTCCGTCGAAGGCGCGGACGTCCCCGCCGCGGCGCGGGCCGATGGTTCCCTGGCACCGGGCGGACTCGAGCGGTCCGGAGCCGCGCCGGGCTGCCCGCCCGGCTGTGCCGGCTGGTTCGGCGCACCCGTCCCGGTGTTCCGCGGAACCGCCGGGGCCCGCCGGGCAGCCGGTGCCGACTGTCCCTGGTACGGGCGCAGGGCGTCCCGCGCCGGGGGTGATTCCGGGCCGGAGCCGGGCTGCCCGCGGCCGGCACCCGTCGCCGGAGCGGGAGGGGGACGCAACGTCTCGGGGCGGTTCACCGATCCCGCCGCCGGGGACGCCGGCCGCAGCGGCGAGGGCCACGCGGACCGCGCGGAGCCGGGCGCCGCGGAACCGGAGGACGGCGTGGTGCCAGAAGACGGCGAGGTGCCGGAGGAGGGCGCGGGCGAGCCGGGCTTCGACGTCGAGGCCGGCCTCCCCGCACCCGGCGCCGAGGCCGGCGTCGCCGGCTTCCCGGAACCCGGCGGCCGAGTCGATCCTGGGTTCGCCGGCGCCGCATTCTGCGGCCCCGGGCTCTGCGACGCCAGGCTTTGCGACGCCGGGCTTTGCGTCCCTGCGCCCTGTGTCCCTGCGCCTTGTGGCCCTGCGCTCTGTGGTCGTGGATTCTTCGACGTCGGTTCCGGTGCGGCCGGTTTGGCAGACGCCCGCGACTTCTCCTGGCCCGCGGACGTGGTGGGCGGCTTCGTCGCGGCGTGCGGCGTCGCCGGCGTCGTGGCCGCAGGCCTGGCCGGCGGCGCCGCTGATGTGGCCGACGCCGACGAGGCTGCCGACGTGGCAGGCGTGGCCGGGCCGGACGGTTTCGTGCCAGCCGCCGGCCGCGCCGCCATGCCCTGGCCGGCGGGCCCGGACGAAGGCGGGCGCGCGGGTGATCTTGGTGGAGGAGGCGGCATCGCGGGCCTGACCGGCGCCGCGGGCTTCACCGGCCCGGCAGGCGCCGCCGGCTCACCGGGCTTGGCCGGTCCCATGGGCTTCACCGGCGCCGCCGGGTTCATCGGCCCGGCAGGCTTCACCGGCGCCGCGGGTCCCGCGTGTGTGGTGGGTGCCGGGCTACCGGGTACCGATGGCTTCTCGGGCGTGCCTGGCCGTGCCGGCGGTGCCGCCTGGGGCGATGCCGGCTGCGTCCCGCCGCGGGCGGACGTCCCGTCGCGAGGTGGTGGGCGCACACC
>NZ_UBIZ01000045.1:0-752 GCF_900465275.1 Parafrankia sp. Ea1.12
CCTGTGGGGTGCCAGAAGTCGGCCTGAGCCTGTGACCTGGGGCGATGCGCCGGCGCGGGGCCGGCCGCATGATGGTCAACTATGTCCGTACGCCTGCTGTACCTGATCCTCGTTCGGGTCTGTAGCTGGCTGGTTCTCCTCGGCCGCTCGTCGGCGTCGAAGAACATCGAGTTGCTGGTGCTGCGGCATGAGGTTGCGGTGCTGCGCCGTACCCAGCCCAAGCCCCGGTGGGACTGGGCGGACCGGGCGGTGCTCGCCGCCCTGATCCGACTTCTCCCCAAGGCACTGCGAGCGCACCGGCTGGTCACTCCCGGCACCGTCCTACGGTGGCACCGCCGTCTGATCGTACGGAAATGGACCCATCCACAGCGGATGGGTCGGCCACCGGTCGGCACGGAGATCGTGACCCTCATCAAGCGGCTCGCGACCGAGAACACGACGTGGGGCTACCAGCGGATCCGGGGCGAGCTGCTCAAGCTCGGTCACCGGGTGAGTGCCTCCACGATCCGCCGGGTCCTGACGTCCCTGGGGCTGCCCCCGGCTCCGCAACGGCAGACCGACACGACATGGCGGCAGTTCCTGCGCACGCAGGCGTCGACGATGCTGGCCGTGGACTTCTTCCATGTGGTGCGACGCGAGGTCGCAATGTGTGAGTGAGCGGAACGAAAGGAGGGTCGACGTGGTCGACGATTCGGCTCCGGGCTAGTGCTCACAGCCCGTCCCCGCCTCCGGCATGCGTCGCGTATGCACTC
>NZ_UBIZ01000147.1:0-9149 GCF_900465275.1 Parafrankia sp. Ea1.12
GGTCGGTCCCGCCCGCCTTCCGTGAGCGGCGCTGCCCGGTGTGTCCGTGTGACTTCGTCCGGTTGCGGTCGACAGATACCTCTGTTGCAGAGGAATATAAGGGTGTGGAGATCGCGAGCCGGCCAGGACGGATGTCCGGTGCGGCCGGTGCCCTGCTGCGGGAGCCCGCCCGGCCGGCCAGGATCCGTGAGTCGTCGCTGGCGACCGTGCTTGCGGTCGGCACCGTCTGCATCGGCAGCTTCCTGGGCCAGCTCGACGCCAGCATCGTCACGATCGCGCTCGCCGACCTGCGTGCCGACTTCGGCGTGTCGCTCGGCCTGGCGACCTGGGTCAGCCTTTCCTACCTGGTGACGCTGGTCGCGACCATCGCCGCGCTCGGCCGGCTCGCCGACATGTACGGCCGCAAGCTGCTGACCCTGTACGGATTCGCCCTGTTCACGGTGGCCTCGGTCGGCGCCGCCCTGGCCCCCGGCATCGGGGTGCTCATCGTCTGCCGGGTCGCGCAGGCCCTCGGCGCGGCCATGCTGCAGGCGAACAGCGTCGCCCTGATCGCGACGACCGTCGAGCCGAGGCGTCTCACCGCGGCGCTCGGCGCCCAGGGCGCCGCCCAGGCGTTCGGGCTCTCGCTCGGGCCGTTGGCCGGCGGTCTGCTGCTCGAGCTCGGCGGGTGGCGGTGGGTCTTCTGGGCCCACATACCCGCGGGCGTGCTCGGGTTCGTGCTCGGCGTCCTGTTGCTGCCCCGCACGAGGGCGCACGCGCCGCGGACGCCGTTCGACTGGCGGGGCCTGGCCCTCCTGATGCCCACGGTGTCGGCCGTGCTGCTCGCGCTGTCGGTCGGCGAGTCCGCCCGCTCGGTCGGCCCGCTCGCCGCCGTCGGCGGGCTGGTGCTGGTCGCGGCGCTCGGCGGGGTGCTGTTCGTCCGCCGTGAGTCGTCCGCCGCGAGCCCGATGGTCGACCTGCCGCTCGTGCTGCACCGGGCGGTCGGGCCGCGGCTGGCCGCGGGGACGCTCTCCTTCCTCGTCCTGTTCGGCCTGCTGCTCACGATCCCGCAGAACTCCGACGACGGCGCCGTGGCGGTGGGCCTGCTGCTGGCGACCCTGCCGATCGCGATCGGGGTCGCGGCGCCGGTCGCGGGCACGCTCGTCACCCGGCTCGGCGTCCGCGCGGTGACGTCCGGCGCGATGGTGTGCGTGGCCGGCGGCCTCGGCCTGCTGGCGGCGGGGGGGAGCGGCCCGGCTGTCGGCGTGCCCTCGCTGGCGCTGATCGGCTGCGGGCTCGGCCTGTTCACCCCGTCCAACAACGGCGCCGTCATGGCTGCCGTGCCGGCACAGCAGAGCGGGATGGCCAGCGGCGTGGTGAACATGACCCGAGGGCTCGGCACAGCCCTGGGTGTTTCGGTGTCGGCTCTCGCCTACGCGGCGGGTGGCTTCGTCGCGACGATGCTGCTGCTCGCCGCGATCGCGCTCGGCGGGGCACTGCTCGCCGCCACAGCCGCCGCGCCCACGCTGCCGGGCAGCGGGCTGCCGCGTCAGCGCGAGAACGACCGCGCGGCGCCGTAACCGGGCCCGATCTCCGGCTGGCCGGCGCGGGACGTCCACCGCCACTGCACCGAGATGCGCCCGCCCACGTACCCGGGGACCCGGGGCACCGCGTGCAGCCAGTCGGCCTGCGCGCGCCCGCCGAGCACGAGCAGGTCGCCGCCAGCCGGGGCGAGGTCGCGGCCACCGGGAGCCATCGGGTCGTTGAGGATGCGGCGGCCGGGCGGCAGGTGCCGGGACTTCACGAGGAACGGCCGGCGCGCGCCGAGGGTGAGGATCGCGATTACCGTGTCGTCCAGCCAGCGCATCTCGCGGTCGCGGTGGAAGGCGACGGCGTCGTTCCCGTCGCGGTACCAGGACATCCCGTAGCCGTCGAAGTCGACCCCGTAACGGCGCCGCAGCGCGCGGTAGGCGTCCAGCAGGGCGGGGAAGGGCACCGGGTGCCCGCTGCGGATGAAGGCGCTCAGCCGCGGCTCGGTCACGTGGCGCTCGTAGCGCCACATGGTTCCCTGCCGCCAGGAGGTGCCGTCCCGGACGGCGTCGTAGAGCTCGTCCGCCCCGGACATCCAGCCGCGGGCGACGTCCACCCAGGAGTGGTCGTCGAGGCGCACCCGCTCGAACACCGCGGACGGGTCGACGCCGGGGATGACCCGCCGGCCGTCGTCACCGGTCATCGCCCGACGCTACCTCCGTCCGCACAGGGCCCGGAGGCGGCGGGGTCGAACCGTGCGGGATGACCGGACGCCGGGCTTCCGCGGGCGTAACCTCCCGGTTGTCATGACGGTAGATCAGCATGCCAACGCCGTGGGCCTCACCGAGGTCGTCACCCGGCTGCGGCGGGTGCTGCGCAGCAGCATCCGCGCGGACATCCCGTGGGAGTCGCTGCCCATGGCACAGGTGGAGCTGCTCCAGTGTGTCGCCGAGCGGGACGGCACCCGGGTCGGTGAGCTCGCCGGGCTGCTGCGGCTCGCGCCGAACTCGGTCTCGACGCTGGTCGCCCAGCTCACCGATGCCGGCCTCGTGCGGCGCGAGCGGGATCCGGCGGACCGCCGGGCCGTGGCCCTGCGGCTCACCGAGGCGGGCGAGCAGGCGCTCACCGGATGGCTGCAGGCGCACGAGCGGCGCATCGGCACCGCCATGGAGCTCCTCGCCGACCACGACCGCGACGCGATCATCGCCGCGTTGCCGGCCCTCGGCCGCCTGGTCGAGGCGCTCGGCGACCGCCCCCGCCCGCCCAACGAGTGAGATCACCCGGGACGGCCTGGTCAGTGGGATCGGTCGATGTTCCCGGCCTCAGGACCGGACGAGGCGGGCGATGGCCGCGGTCGCCTCGCGGACCTTCTCGTCCGCCGCGGGCCCGCCCTCGGCGACGGCCTGGGCCACGCAGTGCGCGAGATGATCGGACAGCAGGCCGAGCGCCACGGACTGCAGGGCCCGGGTGGCCGCGGACACCTGGGTGAGGATGTCGATGCAGTACTTGTCCTCGGCGACCATGCGTTGCAGGCCGCGGACCTGGCCCTCGATCCGCCGCAGCCGGGCGGTGTACTCGTCCTTGCTGTTTGCGTAACCGTGCTGCGACTTTCCGTGATCGGAGTGGGGTGGGGTTGGTCGGCTCCCGTCCGGCTGGCTCTCGTCCGACCGGCCCGCCTCCGGTTGGCTCGCCTCCGGTCGGCCCAGCTCCGGTTGGCTCTGAGCCGCCTGGTCCTGAGTCGTCTGGCTGACTTCGGCCTTCACTCGCACCGCCCGCCCCACGCCGTCACCCCGGAGATACCCCCCAACGGTACGTGCGAACAGGGGTGACCGTCGAGGTCAGCCCAGGGGGCCCAGCAGTTCGACCCGGACGCCCCGGTCGTCCAGCGCCTGGCGGACCCGCGGCCCCGCGTTGCGCAGGCGCAGCCGGGAGCCGCAGCGGGTGGCATGCCGGCTCATGGCTCCGAGCAGCACCGCTCCCAGTGGATCGGCGTCCCGCACGCCGGCGAGATCGACGATGATCTCCCGCTGCCCGAGGGCGGCCGCCCTCGCGACGGCGGACCGCGCCGCGCTCGCGGCGCTCGCCACGAGCAGCCCGGACAGGTGGATGACGGCACCCTCCTCCCAGAGCTCGACACGGGCCGAGAGGGGACACGCCGAGGGGCGGGGCTCGACGGCGGAGAGCGCGGCAGCGGCCACCACCCTGCCCCCGGCGGCGACCACCGCAATCGCGGCGGTGCCCGCGATTGCGGTGGTCGGTGTGATCTCGGCCGTGGCCACCGGGCCGGGTGGCGCCGCCCCGGAGGCGCGCAGCGGTAGCGCCCCGGGTGGGGCCCCCGTCGGTGGGGCCGCCGTGACCGGCACGAGTGCCGTCGAAGGCCCTGCCGCACGGCCGGCATGGGTGGTGAGAGTGCCGGCTTCTTTGCCGATGGTGAGCGTCACGTCGTCTCCGAAGGGAGCGAGGTCGCGGTAGACGCGCGAGAGTTACCCCAGGTTCCTGCCCGGTAAGTATCGCGCCCTCTCGTGACGGAAACCAATGCCGAAAGTCACCTTGTGTTGTGCCGGCAGCACGTGTATAGCGTGTCACATTTACGAGCGTCGGCCTGGTCGGAGCTGGTAGAAGCGCCGGTGTCTCAGGCCAGGATCTCCGCCGCGACGTCGGTGGCGGCGGGGAGCAGGAGGGAATGGGAGCCCGCGCCGACCGGCAGGCCGCTGCACCGGTGCAGCAGCTCGGCCGGCGCCGCCAGCAGCTCGTCGCCCCCCGCCGGAGCCAGCAGGGTGACACCGAACGGCAGGCCCGCCGCGAATCCCACCGGAACAGCCACCGCGGCCAGGTCCAGCAGGTTCGCGAACGTCGTGTACCGGCCGAGGCTCGCGTTGAGGCGGATCGGGTCGGCGAGCATCGCGTCGATCCGGTACGTCGTCGGAACGGTCGGCACCACGACCATGTCGACGTCCACCCACGTCCGCTCCGCGCTGCGCCGTAGGGCGCGCAGCCGGGTCAGGCCGCGGAACACCTCGGCGCCGGTGATTCCCGCGCCCGGTTCGAGAACCGCCCGGATGACGGGATGCACCGGGTCCGCCGGGCCGGCGTCCGGGACCGTCTGAAGGAACGCCTCCACGGCGGCGTACCGCTCCGCCAGCCACGGGCCGCCGTAGAGCAGGGTGCCCGCCTCCAGGAACGGGCCGAGGTCGATCTCCGTCACCTCGGCGCCCCCGTCGGCGAGCAGGCCCACGCCGACGCCGAACACGGCCGCGGCGCCCGCGTCGCCGAGGAAGTCGAGCTGATCGGCCCGGGGCACGCCGATCCGCGGCCGGACCGGCTCCGGCACCTCGGCCCGCGGCACCTCGGCCCGCGGCACCTCGGCCCGCGGCGCTCCGGTCCGCGGCGCTACGCCCGGCGCCGGGCTTCCGAGCCCGGGGAACCGGCGGGAGTACGGGTCCTCCTCGTCGTAGCCGCTCATCACCGACAGCACGCGGTAGGCGTCGGGTACGGAGAGCGCGAAGACGCTCGGGCAGTCCAGCGAGCGGCAGGCGGGCACCACGCCCCTTGTGCTCACCAGCCCGCGGGACGGCTTGAGCCCGACGGTGTTCGTCAGCGCCGCCGGCACCCGGCCCGAGCCGGCGGTGTCCGTGCCGACCGCGAACGTGACCAGCCCGTCCGCGACGGCCACACCGGATCCCGAGCTCGACCCTCCGGCGATCATGTACGGGTCGAACGGGGACGAGGGGATCCCGTAGGGGGAGCGGGTGCCGGACAGCCCCGTGGCGAACTGGTCGAGGTTGGTCTTCCCGACGCAGACCGCGCCGGCCGCGAGCAGCCGGGCGACCGCCGGCGCGGTGCCCGCCGGGAGCCGGCTGAAATCGGGGCAGCCGGCCGTCGTGGGCAGCCCGGCGACGTCGATGTTGTCCTTCACCGCGAACGGCAGCCCGAACAGGGGGGGCAGGCTGGGCCCGGTCCCGGCCGTCGTCCCGGGCTCGGGCCCGAGCCCGTCGGGGCCGGCGTGTCCGAGGCGTGCGCTCGCCAGCAGGACGTCCAGCTCGGTGGCCCGGCGCATCGCCTCCGCGCGGGGCACCAGGGTGATCCACACTCCGTCGTCGCCGCGTGCGGCGATCCGGTCGTAGACGCCGTCCACCACCTCGCGCACGCTCAGCCGTCCCGCGAGGTAGCCGGCGCGCAGGACGTCGGCCTGCAGGTCCGGTGGGGTGGGGCGGCGCGTGCTCCGGTCGCTCACCGGGCGGTTGCTCACCGGGCGGTCGCTCAGGCCGCCGCGAGCGCGGCCGAGACCGCGTCCCGCACCGCCGCCGAGGTCGCGACGGCGCCGAACACCCCGCCCTGCATCGTCACCATGTGCAGGGCCGCCCGGTGATTGGCGGGGTCGGTCGCGCCCGTGCAGTCCGAGAGGATCAGGCACTCGTAGCCGCGGTCGTTGGCGTCGCGCATCGTCGTGTGGACGCAGACGTCCGTGGTGATGCCTGTCAGGATGATGTGGGTGATCCCGCGCCGGCGCAGCACGAGGTCGAGGTCCGTGGCGTAGAACGAGCCCTTGCCCGGCTTGTCGATGATCACCTCGCCGGGCAGTGGCGCGACCTCGGGGACGATCTCCCAGCCCGGCTCGCCGCGGGTGAGGATGCGCCCGCGCGGGCCCGCGTCGCCGATCCCGGCGCCGATCCGCTTCGAGCGCCACAGCTTGTTCGGCGGGCAGTCGGACAGGTCGGGGCGGTGCCCCTCCCGGGTGTGAATGATCATGAAGCCCAGGGGACGCAGCACCCCGAGCAGCGCCGCCGTGGGGGCCAGGCCCGCCCGGGTGAGCTCGAGATCGTACCCCATCGTGTCGACGTAGCCGCCATCGCCGCAGAAGTCGACCTGCCAGTCGATGTTGATGACGGCGGTGGTCGCGGGGCTGAACGAGCCGTCGTAGGGCCAGTTGTAGGGCTCGGCGGTGACGGGCCCCACGGTGAGACCACCGCTCGCGGGGGCCACGGGTTCGGTCGTGACGGTCATCTGCTCCTCCTCGGCCGTCCAGGTCTCTCGTCGGCACAGCGTTTTCCGCCGGCGCAGCGTTTCCCGTCGGCGCACCGTGCTAGGTGGCCGAGCGGGGCGGACGTCCGCGGTTCAGCACCATCTGGGTGATGGCCCGGGCCGCCCGCCGCTCCACGACCTCCATCGACTCGCCGACGTGGCTGCGCAGCGCCCGCACACCCGCCTCCATCTCCCCGGCGAGCACCTTCTCGAGGATGTCGAGATGCTGGGTGATGGTCAGATCGATCCGGTCGGCGGTCAGGAAGTCGTACATCCGCACGGGGCGGATCCGGGCGTTCACAGCGTCGAGCATGTTCGCGAGCTCGCCATTGCCGGACGCCCGGCTGAGCGTGATGTGAAAGTTCTCGTCCAGGGCCACAAAGGCCGGGTCGGGCGTGGGGGGATCGGCGCGTAGCGCCCGCCAGTCGTCGCGCAGCGGTTCGAGCAGTGCGGCCTGGTGCGCCGCGCCGGACTCCAGCGCCCGCTGCAGCCCGCGCAGCTCCAGCGTGACCCGGATCTCGTACAGGTCGCGCAGCCCGGCGAGGTCGGGTTCGGCGGGGTAGTAGCCGCCGTCCTGCCGCTTCTCGACCAGGCCGTCTCCGGCGAGCCGGGTCAGGGCCTCGCGTACCGGTGTCCTCGACACTCCCAGCAGCGCGGCGACGCGTTCCTCTCCCAGGCGGTCCCGGAAGGAGAACTCCCCTGACATGAGCCGATGGCGCAGCGCGACGTAGACATGGTCCCGCAGGTTCCCCGAGCCGGAGGCCCGGGTGGTTGGCGACGGTGTCATGACGCCGAGCATCTGCCATGGACGGCGCGGACGTACCACCCGCCCGCCGTCCCACCGGTGACCCGCCTCGCGGGGCACGCGGCGCGGGGCCTTGCCGGGATCGCGGCACAGGCAGCAGTGCAGGTCGTGGTGCCGGCCGCGGCGGGTGTGTGGCCGGGCCCGGCCCGCGGTGGCGGGCGGAGCACCCGTCCGCGGCTTTCTGCATACCGAGCTGTATACAGTGTCGTGTACATGAAAGTGAAGGTAGAGACGAAGAATTTTCTGATCAACACTCGCGCAGTTACATTCACACGTCGACGGTTAAGTACCCGTTAATCGAGGGTGCGGAAGGTGGCCGGATGGAGCCGCGCGGCGCGCACGGGACCCGCAGCACCCCCCAGGGCGGCAGCGCGCAGGGAAGCGTCCCGCAGGGCGGCCCCGCCCAGGGTGCTGTCGCCGCCGGCCGTGGCGCCGGGACTGCCGCGGGCCCGGCCTTCCTCCTGCTGCACGGCACCGCGACGACCGGGGCGGTGTGGTCGGGTGTGCGCGCGGCACTCGCCGGCCGGGAGGTGCACGCTCCGGACCGCCCGTCCACCGGCGAGCTGGCCGCGGAGATCGCGGCACTGGCGCCGTCCGTGGCCGGCCGGGTGCTCGGGGGAGTCAGCGGCGGCGCCACCCTCGGTCTCGCGATGCTCGCGGCCGGCGTCCCCATGGTCGCCGCCGTGCTGCACGAGCCGGCGGTCGGCTCGCTCGTCCCGGGGCTGCTCACCCCGATGGCGGAGGCGTTCGCCTCGGGCGGGGTGACGGCGTTCGGGCAGCGGCTCTACGGCCCGTGCTGGCGGCCGGGGCACGCGCCGGCCGACATCGCGATGGTGGAGCGCGACCTCGAGATGTTCCTCGGCTTCGAGCCGGGCTCACCGCCCGTGGGGGCGCCACCGGTCCTGATCACCGTCGGCGCACAGTCACCGCCCGTGCGGCATCGCGCGGCCGCGGCGCTGCGGGCCCGGTTCGATCTTCCCGTCCGGGTGCTGCCGGGGTGCGGTCACGCCGTCCACCTGGAAGCGCCGGAGCTGTTCGCCGCGCTGCTCGCCGAGACCGCGGCCGGCCTCCCACACTGATCCGCCGGCGCTGAGCGGCAGGTGCTGGGCCGCCTGCGCTGATCTGCCTGCGCTGAGCGGCCGGGTCAGCGTTCGACGTGGTGGGGCGGCAGATCCGCCAGGAGACGGGCTAGGTCGGCGTCGGCCTCGTTCTCGTCGAGCAGGGTCTCGTCGCCCCAGCCGATCTCCCGCTCGTCGCTGGGGAGCTCGTGGTCGGGCAGCGGCGCGTCTCCCATGAGGATCTCCTCCGATCGCCATGCGGCCCGGTGGCCGCTCGGTCTGTGCGGGGCGGTCCTGTCCGGCCGGTGTCCTCGCGAGCGGCGGCACCGGCGGCGGGGCCAATCTACCGGCGCGGCCCCGCCGGACGGGGCAGACGACACGGCCCGCCACCGGTCCCGTTCCGACGCTCATCTTCGGGCCCCGGGCCCCGGGCCCCGAAGCCCGGGGCCCGGGGAACCAGGCCAGCCCCTTGGTGGCACTAGGGCCTGTTCTGAGTCTGGATCACAATCGGGGTGTTCGTCCTTCGTGTGGGTGTTTCGGCTGGTAGCACAGTGGTATGACGCGTGGTGATCTGACCGATGGTGAATGGGAGTTGATCGAGCCGCACCTCCCGCTGGGGGCGTCCGGACCGATCCCTGACCTGCGCAGCTATTTCAACGCGGTGATGTGGAGGTTCCGTACCGGAAGCCCCTGGCGGGACGTGCCGAACAGCTACGGCTCCTGGTCGACGATCTACGACCGGTTCCGTATGTGGG
>NZ_UBIZ01000197.1:0-21721 GCF_900465275.1 Parafrankia sp. Ea1.12
GGCCGGCGGCGGGCGGCGGCTCGCCTGCGGCGGGCAGGGGGGACGCGGGACGCGGGATCTCGGCTTCGCCGGCACTACCGGCCCCACCGGAACCCCCGGGCGCATCAGAAGAGCCTTCCGGCGCACGGGTCGGATCACCCGCTGGCGAGTCCGTCACCGCCGGACCCGCCGCGCCGGGCACCTGCGATCATCCCGGTCGGTCGCGCGCGCCGCCCCTGCCCTCATGATCGACGCTTCAGGCCGGGCGGCGTTCGACGACGATCTCCTGAACCACCACGTCGGTCTTGGGGCGGTCCTGAGCGCCGGTCGGCGTCTTACCGATCTTGTCGACGACGTCCGTCCCCCGGGTGACCTCGCCGAAGATCGTGTGCTTGCGGTTCAGCCAGTCGGTGGCCGCCGTGGTGATGAAGAACTGGGAGCCGTTCGTGCCCGGGCCCGCGTTCGCCATCGCGAGCAGGTACGGACGGTCGAACCGCAGGTCGGGGTGGAACTCGTCGGCGAACTGGTAGCCGGGGCCGCCCCGGCCGCTGCCGAGCGGGTCGCCGCCCTGGATCATGAAGTTCGGGATCACCCGGTGGAAGATCGTCCCGCTGTACAGCGGCACACCGGTCTTCTTCTCGCCGGTCGCGGGGTCGGTCCACTCCCGGGACCCGGTCGCGAGCCCGACGAAGTTCTTGACCGTCTTCGGCGCGTGATCCGGGAACAACCTGATCTCGATGTCGCCCTGAGTCGTGCGCACCGTCGCGTACAGCTCCTCGGCCATGGGGCCTCTCTTCTCTCCGTCTTTTCGGCACGTACGGCGTGTCCTGGCCCCGATCGTATGCCGCACCTCCGACCGGAACCTGGCGCGCCGCCCGCGGCCGGCTCCCGGACATCCCGACAGGCACGCCGGACGCCGCCCCGGACCCCGGGCCGTACCCGAGCGGCACCACGGTCCGCACCCACACGGGACCACCGGTAACCGTCGGTACCCGGGACAGCACAGGGCATGTGTCACAAGGGTAGGTGACACGACCCGACGTCCCGCCGCGTTGTTAGGAGCCACCGAACGGGGTACGGGACACTGCACAGATCTTGACGGCGCGTATCAACACACGCCGGTGGAGCCGTGGCCGGCCGCCGGGCGCGATCCGGCACCAGGATCGCGACAGGCCACGACGCAATAAGCGAAGGGATGCCATGAGCACGACACTCAAGGACAGGCTCGCGCACGTGACGGACGCCGCGCCGGTGAGCGGGCTCCCTGGCGCGGCGAAGAACGCGGCGGATCGCGCCGGCGCGGCGGCGTCGAAAGCCGCGTTGAAGGCCGGCAGCACCGCGGGCTCGGCGGCGCACGCCACCCGTGACGCCAGCAGCACACTCGTGCACCGGGTCTCCGACGTCTCCGGCGCCGGGGGGACGGCCGCGGGCAAGGCTGCCGGCAAGGCCGCGGGGCTCGCCGTCGGCAAGGCGTCGGCGGTGTCGGGCCGGACGGCCCGGCGGATCGAGAAGGCCCGCTCCAGCGCGGAGCTGTCGGCCGAGCGGGCGCGGATGGCGACCGAGCTCCGGTTGGAGAAGTCGCGGTCGCGCAAGGCCGTCCGCTCCGAGTCGAAGGCCCGCCAGCGGGCCGACCGCGCTCAGGAGCTACTGGAGAAGCGACTGGAGAAGGCCGAGGTGAAGCTCGCCCGGGTGCACCGCCGCCGGCGGCGCGGAGTCGTGACGCTGTTCCTCATCGGCGTCGGCGCGGCCGCCGCCGTCGCGGCGCGCCGCTACCTGGCCAGCGCCGACACCGAGACGATCACGGCCGAGCCGGTCACCCCGCTGCGCTCCGACCTCGCCGACGGCGTGAGCCCGGAGGTCACCTCCGGGCTCGAGGAGATGCCCGGCGTCGACACCATGACCGAGGCTGGCCGGCGCACCTGACCGGCGCGTGGTGCCCGGCCCTTCCTCGGGCCGGGCACCGTCTGCCGTCGGCTCAGACGCCCCGCTGGTTCCGATGCCGCCGGCTCGTCCGACGCCGTCAGTTCAGACGTGGCCGGGAACGGGCTGGGATGCGCCCTCGGCTGCACCGGCCGACTCCAGCCGGCCGGCGGCCGACGTGATCATGAACAGCCCGGCGAGCATCGCTGCCAGGCACATCCCCGCCCCGACCAGGAGGGCGTCGGCGTACCCGGCGACCGAGGCCTCGATGATCGCGGCAGGCGAGGGCCTGGCCGACCCGGCGGCGCTGGCCGCGTCCGCCGCGTGGTTGTTCGCCACCGTGCTGGCGACCGTGGCGAGAACCGCCAGCCCGATGGCACCGCCGACCTGCTGGGTGGTGTTCAGCAGACCGGAGGGCAGGCCGGCGTCAGCCGCGTCCACGCCGGCAACCGCGACGGCGGTGAGCGGGACGAACGAGATCCCGACCCCGAAGCCGAACAGCACCGTCGCGGGCAGCAGCAACGTGGGGTAGGACGAGTCCGCCGACAGGGTCGACAGCCAGAAGAGCGCCCCCGCCGCGATCAGCGGGCCGATCACCAGCAACGGCTTCGCCCCGAACCGGCCGAGCACCTGGCCGGAGACTCCCGCCGCCACCATGATCGCGATACTGACGGGCAGGAAGGCGAAGCCCGTCTGGAGCGGGCTGTAGCCGAGCACGCCCTGCACGAACAGGGTGAGGAAGTAGAAGACACCGAACATCGCCGCGGCGACGGCGAGAATGATCAGATTGGCGCCGCCGCGATCCCGGTTCCGGAACAGCCACAGCGGAACCAGCGGCTCGCGGCACATCGCCTCCCGGAGGAGGAAGAGCCCCAGGAGCGCGACCCCGCCGATCAGGCAGAGCAGAGTCAGCGCGTCCGACCATCCGTGGGTGGTCGTCCTGGTCAGGCCGTAGACGCCGACCGTCACACCGGCGGTGACCCCGACCGCGCCGGGGAGGTCGAACGTTCCCGTCCGCCGGGGTGCCTCGGTCAGGACCCGCGGCGCCAGCAGGGCCACGAGCAGGCCGATCGGCGCGTTCACGAACAGGACGAAGCGCCAGGACAGCAGGTCGGTGAGGACGCCGCCGAGGATCAGCCCGATCGCGGCACCCGATCCGGACATCGCGGCGTAGATGCCGAACGCCCGGTTCCGTTGCTGGCCCTCCGGGAAGGTGGTCGTCACCAGCGACAGTGCCGCCGGTGCCGCGATCGCGCCGCCGACCCCCTGTACGACCCGGGCGACGTAGAGAAAGGCCGGGGTCGTCGCGAACCCGCCCACCAGCGACGCCAGGGCGAACAGCAGGACACCGACCACGAACATCCGGCGGCGGCCCAGAATGTCGCCCGCCCGGGCGCCGAGCATCAGCAGGCCACCGAACGCGAGGGTGTAGGCGTTCAGGACCCAGGGCAGGTCGACCTCGCTGATCCCGAGATCGTCACGCATGCTCGGCAGCGCGACGTTCACGATCGTCGCATCGAGAACGATCATCAACTGTGCCCCACAGATGACCAACAGGGCGAGACCGAACCGCCCCGACGTGCCGGCCGGCGGCTGCGGTGTTGTTCCTGTGTCGGGTGGAGTCGACATGCCTGGGAACATAACCGGGGCCGCCGACGGAATTCGGCCAGAGACTGCCGCCAGCCATATCTCCAGGAAATGTGACTCTGATTACATATTGTGAGGAGTCTCCCGGCCACCGCCAGCTACCACATCCCGGGGAATATCCGTATTCGTCCTGGTCAGGGCACTTATTTCATAATGTCCCGGTGCGTCCGCGGGCACCGCCGGGTTCCGCGGTACCACCGGCGCGATCCGCCGGTACGCCGCGCCCACCGGCGGGCGGGGGTCGGTGTCGCCCCGGTTCGGCCAGAAGGCCATCGCCCGCTCCGCCATCGCCGTGATCGTCAACGAGGGGTTCACCCCGAGGTTCGCCGGCACCGCCGAGCCGTCCACAACGTGCAGGCCGGGATGGCCGAAAACCCGGTGATACGGGTCGATCACGCCCCGGGCGGGATCAGCGGCCAGGACCGCCCCGCCGAGGATGTGCGCCGTCAGCGGGATGTCGGCCAGCTCGGTGATCGCGCCGCCCGGATGCCCGCCCAGCCGCTCCGCCACCAGCCGCGCCGCCTGGTTGCCCTCCGGTATCCAGGTCGGGTTGGACTCCCCGTGGCCAGCGTGGCTCGTCAGCCAGGACGTCCCGAACGGCCCGCGGCGCCGGCTGACGGTGAGCGAGTTGTCCCGGGACTGCATGACGAGAGCGATCATGGTTCGTTCCGACCACCGCCACGGCAGGGCGAGCAGCGTGAGGTACGGGCGGCGGGCCAGCAGCAGCAGGTGCTTCGCCCAGCGTGGCAGGGAGCCGCCGCCGTCGGTCATGGCACTCGACAGGAACGCCATGAGGTTGCTGCCCCGGCCGTACCGGACAGGTTCCACGTGCGTGTGATCGTTCGGGTAGAAGGACGACGTTATGGCCACCCCCCGGGTGATCCGCTCATCCGGCCGCAGCCGGGTCGCGCCCAGGATCGCCTCGGAGTTCGTCCTGGTCAGGTGGCCGACCCGGTCGGAGATGCCGGGCAGGTGCCCCTCTTCGCGCATGCCGAGCAGGAGGCGCTGGGTTCCCAGGGCGCCCGCGGCGAACACGACCTGGCGGGCCGTCCAGCGCCGCGCGTCCCGCCGCCGGCTGCCGGTGCGCACCGTCTCGACCTCGTAGCCACCGCGCCCGTCGGGGCGCACCGAGCGCACGGTCGTGTCCGCCACGATGCGGGCGCCCAGCCCTTCGGCCAGGTGGAGGTAGTTGCGGTCCAGGGTGTTCTTCGCGCCGCGCCGGCATCCCGTCATGCACTCGCCGCACTCGACGCAGCCCGTCCGGGCCGGGCCGGCGCCGCCGAAGTAGGGATCGGGAACCGTCACCCCCGGCTCGCGCTGGCCGTCGCGGCCGAAGAACACGCCGACGTCGGTCAGGCGGAAGGTGTCCCCGACGCCCATATCCCGTGCGACGTCCCGGAAGACCTCGTCCGCCATGGTCATCGACGGGTTCCGGGTGGAGCCGAGCATGCGCTCGGCCTGGCCGTAGAACGGCCCGAGCTCGGCACGCCAGTCGGCGATGTCCGCCCACTGGGGATCGTCGTAGAAACCGTCCAGGGGCCGGTACAGCGTGTTCGCGTAGACGACCGATCCACCGCCGACCGCTGCTCCGGAGAGCACCAGCACCCGCCCGAGCAGGGTGATCTTCTGGATCCCGTGGCACCCGAGCCGCGGCAGCCACAGGTACCTGCGGATGTCCCAGCTCGTCTTCGGCAGTGTCGCCGGGGTGAACCGGCGGCCGGCCTCGACGACCGTGACGCGGTAGCCCTTCTCGGCCAGGCGGAGCGCGGTCACGCTGCCCCCGAACCCGCTGCCGATCACCAGGACGTCGCAGTCGTCCCGAGGCTCGATGTCCGCGCCCGACCGCTCGGTCTCGTCGCCGCCCATGTGCCCCATCATGCCGCCAGGCATTCAGGTGCGCCGGGGCGCCGGGAACGGAGCGTGACGGACGACCATCGCGCTCTACTCAATCTTCCGTGAGCGGCTCCGCTTCCTGGCTCGTACCGTTCTGCACGCCCGCGGTGCCCGGCGGGGTCTGGGCCGATGAGCCCTCAACAATCGAGTCACCGCCCACCAGGTCACCAGGCTCCGAGTCACCGGCTGCTGAGATACCGGCCGTCTGGAGTCGCTTCGCCTCCTCGTTGCGTCGGGCCTCCTCCGCTCCGGCGGCCGCCGCCGCGGCGATCGCGGCGAGATCCGGCGGCGGGGGCGGCGCGGCAGGCGACTGCTCCACCGGGCCCGCCCGATTCACCTGACTAGCCGATTTAGCCGAACTCGCCTGGTTCGCCACGACGTCCGAGGTCGAGGCCGGACGGGCCGGCGGCGCCGGAGGGTTCGCGGCGGGGGAACGCCCGGACCGCGCCGAACCCGCCTTCGTCGCGGCGGCGGTGGTGACCGCCGCGACCGGACCGGCCGGTGGCGGTCCGGCGGCCCGCACCGGGGTGGACGTTCTCGCGGACGCCCCCGCCGCGGACGGCCCAGGCGCCGACGGCGGTGCCGGTCGCGGCGGACGCTCCGGGGCGGCCCGCCAGCCCAGGCAGGACTTGCAGCCACACTCGGTCACGCCCAACGGCAGCCGGTCCATCCGCCACCGGATGTTGTCGGCCACATCGTCGCCGTTCACCCAGACACCGTTGGCGACGAAGTTGACCAGGTGGGTGGCCAACTCCACCGGAGCCCAGTCGCCTTCGGAGAGAACCTCGTAGACCCGCCTGTCCAGCTCCGCGAAGTCCTCGACCTGGCGGCGCAGCATCTTCGCGAGGATTTCGATCACCTGGCGGGTTGCCATCCGGATCTCGTCCACGACAGGTGACTCGACCGGTTCCGGCTCGGCTTCCGACTCCGGCTCCGGTGCCGCTGCCTGCGGCTGCGGCTGCGGCTGCGATTCAGGCGACGGTGCCTCGGCGGTCGGCGCAGTCGTAGCCGGCGCAGTCGTAGCCGGGGCGGGCGCGGGCGGCTGAGGCGCGGGCATCGTCGGCTGGGACGCGGGCGCGGTCGGCGCAGGGGGCTGAGACACGGGCGCGATCGGCCCGGGCGCCGTCGGCTGAGGCGCGGGCACGGGCGGTGCAGGTGTGATCGGCGGCTCGGCGCTCGTCGCGACCCCGCGGAGGGAGGCCTCCGGCGCCCGGGCCGCACCGGCTACCCGCTCGCTCACGGGAACGATCGGCCGCGGCCCGAGTGAACGGCCCGAGGCCGCCGATGCCGAGATGGCCGACGCGGACGCCGACTGCGCGGACGCGGACTGCGCCGTCGCAGAAGGTACAGACGATGAAGGCGCAGACGCCGACTGTGCGGACGAGGCTGACTGTGCCGTCGGAGACTGTGCCGCGCCGACGGCCCCTGTCGAGATGTCGGACACTGCGCGGACCGCGCCGCCCGCTGTTCCGGCAGCGACGTCGGAGCCCATCTGGCCGCCACCGAACGGCACGTAGCTCGTCTCGCCGACGGCCATCGGGCGCGCCTCGTCCACCTGCTCCGGGCCGGCCGCGGAGGCTGTGTCTCCCACGGTCACCGGCGCCACCGAGGACGCGGCCACGATCACGTCCGTGACCGCCGACGGGGGGAGCGTGCGCGGCTTGCGCCGCACCCGGACAACCCCGCGGCCGCCCGCGCTGTACGTCGCGCGCTTGCGGCGGCGGACGAGCGCCGGCCGCTCCAGGGTTCCGGAGGCGAGGCACCCGGAGCCCCGGCCGGGCTCCGACGGCCCGCCCGGTGCCGGGGGGGTCGTGAGCATGCGATCGGACGACGTCACCGCGGCGAGGCCGGGGGTGCGGCGGGCCGGCGCGGCGGTCGCGCCAACCAGCTCCGTGTCCCGCTGCTCGACGTCCTCGCCGGCAAGCCGGTAGCCGCCCGCACGCGCGACCGCGACGGGCACGCTCAGCAGGTACCGCGCCGGCCGGCCGGCCGCGGGCCGGGTGATCGTCACGAGCCAGCCGTTCGCCCGCAGCAGCGACAGCTGCCGCTGCACGTGGGTACGGCTGAAGTTCGTCTGCTCGCAGAGCAGCGACAGGCCGGGCGAGGTGACGTAGGCACCGCTCGGCGCCGGCCGGTCCGCCGGGGCGCAGTGCGTACAGATCGTGAAGGCGACGAGCTTCATCGCGGGCGTGACGCCCGACTTGACGTTCAGGAGAGCGTCGTGCCAGTCCGCCGTGCTCGCGACCGGGACACCTCGATCGGGAGTACTGACCATCACTAGGGCGCCAGGAATGACTAACTGGGTCATGGTGTCGGAAGCCACGTTCCTCCTTCCCTCAGATGGCGGGCGTCTCCCGGTGCCGGAGGCCGCCGCCCCCGCGGCTCCTCCGCTCGCGACCGACCGGTCACGGGTACGCAGCCGCCGACTGGCGCGTTCGATGGTCTTTGGTATCAGTCGTGGAGGCCGTCCAGTGATGCTGAGATCGCGTTGTTGTGCGGTCTCGTAGTTGTCCGATCGCTTTATCGGGCATTTAGCCAGGAACTCAGGGTGCGCGCTCCCGGGGGCACGACGCTCACCCCCGGAGCGCGCAGGTTGTCGAATGCACCTTTGTCATCTGAGCCAGGCCGCTCCGGCAGCACCCGGAACCCCGGCGGGGAGACAACGATACGCGGGCCTTCGTCCGCTCACGTACGTTACTCCGCCCCCCGCGGCGACGCGCCGGGGCCGACCACCGCCCACCCACGTCCAGAACACAGCTCCCTCACCGCGTCGTGTGACCGCGAAGTCACCGGGTGCTCCAACCATCGGCGGTGACCTCGATGCGCGGACGCAGAGCATACAAAGAGCGCACACCGGCCGGGGAGGGAATCGTCCGTGACAGTCCGGAATGATCGGCACCACCCGGTTGGGCCCGCCGGCTCCGAGCCAGACTGCGCACAGCGAGGCCACACTCCGGCCACGGCGCATGATTCGATCGAATTTTCTCTGCTGCGCCGAGGTCAAAAACCTCTCGCGAATCACAACGTTGAGGATCTTTATTCGCAATCATCGGCACACATCAGAGTCGAGCTCAACCCAAAAAAGCGACAACTGATTGATGTCACAGCGGTGTCCGGCCGCCCACCACCCCCACCCGGCAACAACGATCTGCTCGCCAGACAGCTCGGGTTCCCGCTCGACGAGCCGGGTAGGTCCGCTCCGACGGCACGTCCCGCCGCCGTCGCCGAGGCGCGACCCGGGACGGACAGATCGCGCCGAGCAGGAGGACAACGATGACCGACGGCGCCCTGACCGGCACGCAGGCGGACCAGACCCCGGAACGAACCGGCGCGCCGGCGACCGAACGGCACAGCGGTCCTACGGTGGGCACAGCAGCCGACATCGTGGTCGGGATCGACGGATCCCCCGGCTCCGCGGCGGCGTTGACCTGGGCGGTCGCCGAGGCCGGCCGGCGCGGCCTGCGGGTGCGCGCCGTCCTCGGGTCCTGCGCCGACGAGCAGCCCGCCGCCGTACGCAGGTCCGCCGACGCGATCGCCGGGCCGCACGACGAGGCCACCTTGGCCTTCGCGGCCAGCCACCTCCTGCATGAGACGATCAGTGCTGCCCCCATCCCCGCGGGACTCGAGGTCCTCGAGGAGGTGGTGGACGCTCCTGGCGCCGAGGCCCTGCTCACCGCCGGCCGGGACGCCGCCATGATCGTCGTCGGAGCGCGCGGGCGCGGGCTCCTGCACCGCCTGCGGCTCGGATCGGTGAGTACGTCCGTGGCCGTCCATTCCCCCGTGCCAGTGGTCGTCGCGCGACTCCCCCGTTCGGGGGATGCCGGCGAGCCCGATGCGGACGGCCTCGCCGGTGCCGGGCCGGTCGCCGACGGGCGGCTGAGCCCCACGAGCGCACCGGGGCAGGGCCCGCCGCACCGGCGGCCGGTGGTCGTCGGGGTCGACGGCTCACCCAACTCGCTGGCCGCGCTGCGGTGGGCCGCGGTCACGGCGGCACTGCGTGGGGCACCGCTGCATGTCATCCACAGTTGGCTCGCCGCGGTCCCCCTCCCGCTCGCCGAGACGTCCGGGGAGATCGTGCAGGCGCTCGAAGGCCAGGCGCGGGCCGTGCTGGACGAGTCCATCGAACAGGTCCTCGGCCCGATCCCCGGCGGCGAGCCAGGGGAGCCCGCCGAGCCGGGCGGTACGGAGCCCGCCGTGCTCCGGCTCGCCGCTCCGGCGCCCGGCTCCGGGGAGATCGACGTCTGCCGTCAGCTGGTACCCGCCTCTGCCACCCGGGCCCTCCTCGAGGCCAGCCACGACGCCGACCTGTTGGTCGTCGGAGCCCGGGGCAGGGGCGGATTCGCCGAGCTCCTCCTGGGCTCGGTCAGCCACCAGACGATGCTGCACTCCGCCGCCCCCGTAGCGATCATCCGGGCCTGACACCTGACGCCCGGAGAAGGCCGCTCAACGAGGCGGCGGACCGCGGCCGGTCGAAGCCCACTGGACGCCCGCCAGCGCCGGCTTCAGGCCGTCCCAGTCGCGCCAGTCCAGCCGGTTGTCGGTGCCGGTCTGATCCCACGGGTTGCGGAGGAGGACCTGCCTCGTCCGCGCGTCCGCCTTCAGTACCGCGTAGGCGTGGTTGGGCACCAGCCCGCAACCCGGCGGCGGGTCCGAACGCGTCACGACGGTCACCACCCCACCGGCTGCCAGCCTGGCGGCGAGCTCGTCGACACCCACGGCGGACGGCGGGCGGCGGGCGGCGGTTGTGCCGGTCAGGTACTCCATCGCGGTGGCGGGGTCACCGCCCTCGAGACGCGCGTAACTGCCGGCCGTCCGCGCCCAGGCCTTCTCGTAGAGCGCGGCCCAGAGCTCCGGCTCGCCCGCGGCGTTGTCCGCGTCCGCGGCGATCTCCTGCCCGGCCTCCGCCCGGGCAGGCAGGCTTCTGGTGACCGTGACCGGGACCGCGCCGGTAGGAAGGTGGACGGTGACGCTGACCGTCCCGTTCGGGTTCTCCCGCAGATTGCGGCGCAGCAGCCCCGGATCGGCCTGCGCGATACCGATGAGCGCGGCCAGGAGGTAGCAGTCCCCCACCGCGCCCTGGCCGACGTCCGACGGGGTGACACCGCTCGCCCAGACCGGATCGCGACCGTGGTCGCGCATCGTCAGGTCGCCGGTGGACGGCGGATGCCCCGCGGTGTACGCCCACGGCCGATACCGCCCGCCCATGGACGGTTCGAGGCCGGGGAACAGCCGCGCGATCTCGGCCACCATCGACGCCGGCGCCCCGCGCAGGAGCAGGTCACCAAGGGAGAGGACGGCCGGCAGGAGGCCCAGCGTGCGCAGCTCCACCCGGGTCGGCGCGATACGGACCGCGGCGGCGAGCACCTCCAGCGGGCGCCCCCGCAGCCCGCCGATGACCGCCCGCAGCTCGGCCGGGCCGAGCCGGCCCAGCCGGGTGGACAGCTCGCTCAGCTCACGCGGATCGAGGCGGAACGGGTCCGCGCCGATCGACGCGGTCAGCTCGGCCACGGTGCGCGCTGTGTCCGCGCCCGCCGACCGCGGTTCGGTGAGCCGGGCGGCGTGCTGCATCTCGGGACCCGGCGCCCGCTCCACGGCCGGAGCGGATGTCGCAAACCCGCCGGACCCGCCGAACCCGGCAGACGCGCCAGACGCGGCGTAGGCCAGTCTGCCGTCGATGGCGCCGGCCATGTCGGGTGCCTCGGCCGCCACCCGGTCTAGGCCCCGACAGCACCCCTCCGCCGCCAGGGCACCACCCATGTCACCGGGCAGGGCGTGCGCCACGCGCCTGACCTCGGCCGCGAGCCGGGCCGCGTCGTCCGCGGCACGCCGGAGCCGGCGGGCCAGCTCCGCGAGCCGCTCCGGAGAGAAGGCAACGCCCACGACGGCCGGATGAGAGACGGGCGAGCGCGGGGCGCTCACCGCCGCCGGCCCGAGCGTCACGGCCCCCCAGGCGCCCCGAGCCGCAAGGAACTCCAGACGCACCGCCTGCTCCCGCGCCGCACGGGCGCCGGCCGCGAGCGCGGACGTCCACTCGTCGATGCGGCCATGGCAGCGGCGCTGCCAGGGTGACCGCCAGGTCTCGTCGTCGTCCAGGACGATCACCGGCGCAAGCAACGACGAGCTCTCCACCGCGACCCGGCGCAGCACCGCCGCCGCGGCGGCGACCGGAGCCCCTTCGGCCCACTGCCCTTCGATCCACTGCCCTTTGATCCGCTGCCCCTTGATCGACAATAGTCACACTCCGACCACATCTGTGACACGAAACGTGATGATCAACGGTATCCGCGTTCCACCCGCGGTGGACCAGCGCGTCGGTAGAGGACAACAGACAGTTCCGCCAGTCAGAGCAGCGGCCGCAGGTCGAGGGCGGCGCTAGAGGCCGGCCGCCGCCATCACGCGCAGGCACCGCTTCTCGAGGTGTGTGACGACCTGCCAGTACTCGCGGAACGCCGGGTTGGTCGTCTGGCCGTGGTGGTAGCGGAAGTAGATCTGCTGCGCGATGACAGCCAGCCGGAACAGCCCGAACACCTGGTAGAAGGGCCATCTGCCGACGTCCAGCCCGCGCCGTGCCGCGTAGTACTCGACGATCTCCGCCCGGGTGGGCATGCCCGGGCTGTGGGTCGGCTGGCGCCGGGTGAGCCGGAAGAGGTCGTCGTCGTCAGCCTGCACCCAGTACGCGAGGGCACCCCCGAGGTCCATCAGCGGATCGCCGAGGGTGGCCATCTCCCAGTCGAGGACGCCACTGATTCGGGGGAGGCCGTCGTCGTCGATACGGGCCACGTCGAAGACCACGTTGTCGATGCGGAAGTCGTTGTGGATGACGCACGTCGCGACGTCCTCGGGGGCGTACTCCATGAGCCAGCGCACGACGACCTCGAAGGAGGGCACGTTCGGCGTGCGGGCCTCCCGGTAGCGCCGGGCCCAGCCGGTCAGCTGCCGATCGACATACCCGGCACCGCGCCCCAGGTCGGACAGCCCGTGGGCGACCGGGTCGATGTCATGCAGGGCGACCAGGAGATCCACGACGTGGAAGGCGAGACGGCGCGTCCGCTCCGGGTCGAAGGTGAGTGAGCGCGGGAACTCCGAGCGCGGGATGACGCCGGGCACCCGCTCCATGATGTAGAACTCCGAGCCGATCACCGTGGGGTCGTCGCAGAAGGCGACCATCCGCGGGACGTACCGGAACGCCGGGCGCAGCCGGGCCTGCACCCGGTACTCCCGCGCCATGTCGTGTGCGCCGGACGCCTTCCGCCCGTGCGGCGGCCGCCGCAGGACGAGGTCGCGGTCCTCGTAGCGCAGGAGGTAGGTCAGATTGGACGCGCCGCCGGAGAACTGCCGGACCTGCGGGCGGCCCGGCGGCGGGATGGAACGGGCGACGGGCGGGCGCTCGGTCAGCACCCCCGCGCCGGTCGCGACCCCCATCTCGGCCGCGCCGACCGCGGCCCGCTCCTGCAGCCGGCGCCGAAGCCAGCCGTCCACCGCGGGTACGTCGAACGCGTCCTCGTCGCGCACCGGGCGTGACCCCGCGAGATCATCCACCGCCATCCGCCGAGCCTAGTGCCGGGAACGGCTGTCCGACCGAGGCATCGGCAGGAGTGACCGCGGACGATCGGCGGCGGTCAGCCGCTCTCGCCGTCGGCGGATTCCACCGCGGCGACGTCGGCCCGCGCCGCCGTGGGCGGACGGTCCTCCGGCTCGGTGCCGCCCGGTGGGAACGGACGCTGTGCGGGCAGGTCAGCGCGGGGAGGCCCGCCGCGCGCGGCGGGAAGCACCACCGTGAGGACCACGGAGGAGGGCACGCCCACCGGGTGGTCCGTACCCGTCCCGTGGTCTGTTCCAGTCCGCGGATCCGTATCAGTCGTGTTCCCGACACCCGTGCCGACACCCACGCCACCGAGGGCTCCGGACGGCGAGCCGGCAAGCGACGCGGTGGCCTCACCCGTCCGTCCCCACAGCCGCTGGCCGGCGGCGATGGTCCACAGTCGCATCCGGGCGTGCGCCTCGAGCCGGGTGAGCTGAACCGCCGTGGCCACCAGGCTGCCGCCGATCACGCCGTCCAGCCAGTAGTGGTTCGCGGTGATCACGACGACGACGGTTGTGATCACCGGGTGCGCGATGATGAGCCACCGCGCGCGTGAGCGCAGGATGCTCACCACTCCCCAGGCGACCAGGATCGACCAGCCGACGTGCAGGCTCGGCATGGCCGCGTACTGGTTGGCCACCGCGTCACCGGCGGTGTACGGGGACGGCCCGAAGACCGCGCCGGTGTCGACGAGGGTGACGTGCGGCAGTTCCTGCGGCAGGAACCGGGGCGGCGCCAGCGGGTACAGAATGTGGATCATGAGCGCGGCGCCGGTCGACACGAGGATCACCGTGCGCACCCGGGGCCAGTAGTCCCGGTGGCGGATCATCACCCACAGCAGGAACGCGATCGACGCCGGGAAGTGGACCCCGACGTAGAAGCGGTTCGCCAGCTCCAGCAGCTCCGTGGAGTGCAGCGCGAGCTGCTGGACCGCGGACTCGTTGGGCAGGTCGAGCAGGCGTTCCAGGCTCCAGACGTCCCGCGCGTTGGCCAGCGCCTCGGGCTCCCGGCCGACGGCCATCTTCCGCCCCATGCGATAGATCATGTAGAGCGCGGCGAGCAGCAGCACCTGGCCGGCGAAGAAGAGCGTCGTGGCCGCCACGCGACCGGTGCGGGTCGCCCGCCACCCGGCGCTCCCCGAGCCGACCGTGACAGACCCGGTCGCGGACCCGGCCCGCCCGTGCGAAGGAAACGGAATGCTCACCATGAGCCGCCCCGGTGCATCTCACGCCCTCCCGCCGACATGCCCCGTTAACCTCACGTTCTTACCGGCCGATCGGTAAGTAGAGCAAGCTCCTGGGAAGTGTGACCCCGCACTCATCCCCCGGAGACGGCCACGCACTGACTCTCAGTCGCCACGCTCGCTGCGGTCCGCCATCAGCCCGGCACGCATGCGACACGCCGGTCGCCACGACGGGTGACAGTGAGATAAACCAACGGCGAACAACCCTCGGCTATTTCCACCACATCGGGCACTTTCACCCACCGTCGTGTCAGATGCCCGACACCTGTCAGCCACACTTGTGCCCGGCTTGGGCACCGGCATGCCAACAACATGCGGATTCGGCGGTCCGTGGGCGAAGTGTCCGGACTGGACCCACCGTGCACGTCAGGGCGAGACATGGCGCACACCGGGACGTCGGAGCCGACGACTATAGCCGAAATCACATAGTCAGCTCACGGCCGAGGCCGCCGCGGCCGCCGCGGCACCACCCGACGTCCCGCCCCCCCGCGCAAAATTGATGAAACGGACCTTCGCGGCGTTCCTCCCCCTCCAAGCTGCCCGTGGCCGCGAACCGTGTTACTCCGGAACTACCGCTCCACCGGGGCGGCGCCGGCGCTCGCACCCCGGGCCGGCCGCGCCGGAGGAGCCCGCCGGACAGCCGTGGCGGGCGCGCAGCGATGCGCGTCGCCTCGGTCGGCGGCGTTGCGCACCAATGGCCGAAGGGAGACACATCATGTACGCATCCGTCGGGGACCGCTTCGTCGTCCACGGCCGGACGGTCGGGTGCCCTGAGCGCCATGGGGTGATCATCGAAGTCCGCGGCGTCGCCGGTGGCCCTCCGTACCTGGTCCGCTGGGATGACGGCCATGAGGGCCTGTTCTTCCCGGGTGCCGATTCCACGATCGAGCTGCGGCCGGCGCGGGAGCACGCGAGGGCCTGACAACACCTGATCTGACAGCACCTGACAGCACCTGACAGCAACCGAAGGCGCCCGTCGCCCGGTCCGCCGGGCGTCCGGGCACCTCGCCCGGATGTGACGGACGCTCCGCACATTTCCTGAGCGCCCACGCACGCTCGTCCGGACACCCGTTTTTCCGGAGATCGATAGACCGCACGTGCAGTGCCGATCCGAACCCGGCGCACCCGCTCGTACCGGCGGGACTCCTCCTACCAGGGGCAAAGTCCCGCTACCAGCATCAACTGGTCGGTGGTGAGCGGAGCCGTCCGAGGCCGTATGCCGGCCTCGGGATGATTTTCTCCCGCGCAAGGGGTCGGCATGCGGATGTGACGTGCGCTATACACCTTGGAAACCGTTCACGGACGGACCTCACAGGCCCCCCGCGAACATCTTCGATCCCCGGAGCAGCCTGATGCCAAGCTCGCCAGCGCCGTCCGACCCGTCCGCCCCATCTGGTGGGTCGGCGCGATTCTGGTCGGGCCTCGGACGCACGGTCGGCCGCCGGACGGGCGTGGTGGCCGCGGTGACCTTGATCATCACCGCGGTGCTCGGTCTCGGCCTGACCAAGCTGGAGTTCACCACCGGCCAGGACAACTATCTCAATTCCGACTCGCAGGTAGCCAAGGACAACGTCGCCTACCAGAACCTCTTCGGCGGCCAGGCGATGATCGTCCTGTTCACCACGAAGCCTGGCGCGGATCTCGTCGACCTCTTCACCACCGGCAATGTCGAGAAGTTCCGCGATCTCTCCGCGCGACTGGAGAAGGACCCGCGCATCGAGAGCGTGATCACCCCGCTCACCGCGCTGCAGTTCACCGCGAACCTGGTCACCAGCCCGGACGGGAATCCGATCAGCAGCCCGGCGGGGCAGATCCTGCTCGACGCCCAGAGCCGCGATCCGAATCCGGACTCCGCAAAGCGGCGGCTTGCCGACTCGCTGCGCACCCTGGAACGAATCAACGCGATACCCGCGGATCGGCGTGACTTCGACGATCCCGACTGGGCGGACTTCCTGCTGCACGACAACACCGGTGCCGTCCGCAAGTCGCTCGAGTCGTTCTTCCCGACCGACCGGACGGCGCAGATGATCGTCCGGTTGAAGGGGAACGCGTCCATCAAGGAAGAGGGCCACGGAGCGTCCGCCACCGAGGCCGCGATGCAGGACCTGACCTTCGACAACGCCGACGTCATGACGACCGGCGCCGCCGTGCTGCTCCGTGACATCAACGACTACCTGCGCGGCGGCTTCCTCACGCTCGGAGCCATCTCGCTGGTCATCATGGCCGGGCTGCTGCTGGTCGCCTTCGCCGTGCGCTGGCGGCTGCTGCCGCTCGGGGTGGTGGCGGTCGGCCTCGTCTGGGCGTTCGGGCTCGCGGGCTATCTGGGCGTGCCGCTGTCCGTCGTGACCATCGCCGGCATGCCCGTCCTGCTCGGGGTCGGCATCGACTTCGCGGTCCAGCTGCACAGCAGGGTCGAGGAGGAGGCACAGCTCGACCGGGCCCGCGATCCCGTCGCCGAGGCGCTGGCCCGGCTGATGCCGGCCCTGGCGGTGGCCACCGTCGCCGGAATCGTCGCGTTCCTCGCGCTGGAGTTCAGCAAGGTGCCGATGATCCGCGACTTCGGCGTCCTGCTCGCGATCGGCCTGCCGGTCATCGTCGTCGCGACCGTGCTGCTGAGCGCCGCCTCGCTCGGGTTCCGGGAGCGCCGCTCCCCCACCGCGCCGAAGGACTACTCACGAGGCCCGCTCGGACGCGCGGTGGTCGCACTCGGCTCGCTACCTCGGGTGACCGCCATCCCACTCGTCGTGCTCGCGGCCGCGATCTTCGCCGGTGGGCTGGTCGTCGAGGGCGACCTGAAGGTCCAGACCGACCCGGAGAAGTGGGTGAGCCAGGACTCCCAGGTCGTGCACGACATCCAGGACCTCAAGGCGCAGACGGGGTCCAGCAGCGAGCTGGGCGTCTACATCCAGTCCGGTGAGGTCTTCGACGACAGGACGGTGAAGTTCGTCCACGACTTCACCTACCAGCAGCTCAAGGAGCACCCCCAGAAACTGCTGACGGCGTCCAGCCTGGTGACGACGATCAGCTTTCTCATGGAGGTGCCCGACACCACGCTCCTCGCCCCGACCGGCGCGGACATCGAGCGGGCCTACCGGGTCACGCCGGAAGCGATCCAGAAGAGCACGGTCAACCTGGACGGCAAGGCACTCAACCTGATCTTCCGGACCGGGCCGGGCGCGCTGGAGGAACGCGCGGTCGTCGTCGACGACATCCGGGCGACGGTCAGCCCGCCCGAAGGGATCCGCGCGACGCCGTCCGGCCTGGCCGTCGTCGGCACCGGCCTGCTGGAGAACTTCGAGAAGAACCGCGTCGAGCTGACGTACTTCGCGCTCATCGGCGTGTTCCTGATCCTGCTGCTGTGGCACCGGAACATCGTCCGCGCGGTGGTGTCGGTGATACCCGTGCTGATCGCGGTGGGGCTCACCGCGATCGTCTCCTGGCTCGCCGGCTTCGACCTCAGCCCGCTGACGGCGGTCGGCGGGCCACTCGTGATCGCGCTGTGCACGGAGTTCACGACACTGATCGTCATGCGGCACATCGAGGAGCGCCGCCGCGGGCGCGACCCGCTGGCCGCCATCGAGGAGGCGGCGGCCCGCACCGGGCGTGCCTTCATGGTGTCCGCGCTCGCCGCGGTGATCGGGATCGTGGTCCTGGCGTTCAGCTCGTTGCCGCTACTGCGCGACTTCGGCCTGGTGGTGGCCCTGAACGTGGGCGTCGCCCTGCTCTCCGCGCTCGTCGTGCTGCCGCCACTGCTGCTGTGGGCGGACGAGCGCGGCTGGGTCTACCGCGGCCCGCGGCTCGCGGCCGGCGCGATCCCGCTGCCCACCCCGGCCCCCGCCGGCGCCGGGGTGGGTGGGCCGCCCGGGCCGGACGGCAGCTCGGCACCGCCCGCCGGCAGCTCTACCCCGCCCGCCGCGGGGGGCTCGGCCGGGCCCACCCCCGAGAGCTGACGGCGCGGTCGGCTCCGCCCTTACCGGGCGGGCCGACGGACCCGGTCCGGTGTGACGCGGCCGGACCGGGTCTTCGTCGTTCGGCACCCCTGTGGCACGCTCGACTGACTCGCGCTGTCGCGGCGGACGGCTGTCCGCCATGCCGGCAGCCCGGAAGCGGAACGTGACACCGCCGTACAGGCTCGGCAGCCACCGAGCGCAATGAGGAGAGGGCATGACTTTCGACTTCAAGGTCGCGGATCTCGCGCTGGCCGAGTTCGGCCGCAAGGAGATCCGGCTTGCCGAGCACGAGATGCCCGGGCTGATGGCCACCCGCGCCGAGTACGCGGCCAGCCAGCCACTCAAGGGCGCCCGGATCATGGGCTCCCTGCACATGACGATCCAGACCGCGGTCCTGATCGAGACGCTCGCCGCCCTCGGCGCGGACGTCCGGTGGGTGTCCTGCAACATCTTCTCCACGCAGGACCACGCCGCGGCCGCGGTGGTCGTCGGGCCGAACGGCTCCAAGGACGACCCGAAGGGCGTGCCGGTCTTCGCCTGGAAGGGCGAGACCCTCGATGAGTACTGGTGGTGCACCGACCAGGCGCTGTCCTGGCCGGACGGCGGCGCGCCGAACATGATCCTCGACGACGGCGGTGACGCCACCCTGCTCGTCCACAAGGGCGCCGAGTTCGAGAAGGCCGGCGCCGTCCCGGCGACCGACGCCTCGGACTCCGAGGAGTACGCGATCATCCTGGAGACGCTGCGCCGCACGATCTCCGAGAAGCCCGGCCGGTGGACGACGACCGCGACGTCGGTCAAGGGTGTCACCGAGGAGACCACCACCGGCGTGCACCGGCTGTACGAGATGGCGAAGGCCGGCACGCTCGCCTTCCCCGCCATCAACGTGAACGACTCGGTCACCAAGTCGAAGTTCGACAACAAGTACGGCTGCCGCCACTCCGTCATCGACGGGCTGAACCGGGCGACCGACGTGCTCATCGGCGGCAAGGTCGCGGTCGTCGCCGGCTACGGCGATGTCGGCAAGGGCTGCGCGGACGCGCTGCGCGGCCAGGGCGCCCGCGTCATCGTCACCGAGATCGACCCGATCTGCGCGCTGCAGGCCGCTATGGACGGCTTCCAGGTCGCCACGCTCGAGGACGTCGTCTCGACCGCCGACATCTTCGTGACGACCACCGGCAACTACGACATCATCACGGCCGCGCACATGGCCGCGATGAAGCACCAGGCGATCGTGTCGAACATCGGGCACTTCGACAACGAGATCGACATGGCCGGCCTCACGAAGACTCCCGGCATCGAGAAGATCAACATCAAGCCGCAGGTCGACGAGTGGGTGTTCCCGGACGGGCACTCGATCATCGTGCTGGCCGAGGGCCGGCTGATGAACCTCGGCTGCGCCACCGGCCACCCGAGCTTCGTGATGTCGAACAGCTTCACCAACCAGGTGATCGCCCAGATCGAGCTGTTCACCAAGACCGAGCAGTACCCGGTCGGCGTCTACACGCTGCCCAAGCACCTGGACGAGAAGGTCGCCCGGCTGCACCTGGACGCCCTGGGCGTCAAGCTCACGACGCTGACGAAGCAGCAGGCCGACTACATCGGCGTGCCTGTGGAGGGCCCGTACAAGCCGGACCACTACCGCTACTGAGCACAGGCGCTCGCCTCGCCGAGCCGCCGTGAACACGAGGGCCGTCCCGATCGATCGGGACGGCCCTCGTCGTCACCGGGCCCCGGCCTCCGTGCACCGCCCGGAGAGTTCGCGGCCCGCGGTGCGGGGAGCTCAGGCGGCCGGGACGCCGGGATCGGTCTGGGACCAGCACACGGTGGTCCAGACGACCGTGCCGGCGCCGTCCGAATCCGGCGCGGTGCCGCTGTCGGTGAACGCGCCGACCTCGGTCGCGCCGCCCTCGGTCGCGGGGCTGGTGGTCCCGGGGCTGGTGCTCCCGGGGCTGCCCGCGACCACGGACTGGGCGCCGGCCGGTGCCGACTCGGGATCCAGCGACGGGAGCGAGTACCAGCCGGCGGGCAGCAGCGCCCCGGAGTCCGCCACGACGTGCGTCTCGAAATCGGCCGGGATCACGTCAGGGACCACCAGCTCGGAGGCGCCGGACGGGCAGGTCAGGCCGGGTGTGTGGGTGACCTCGGCGGATGGCTGGTCCGTGCCCGACTCCGTGCGGCACAGCACCGCGGACCGGGGCGGCCAGAAGGACGCGGTGTGCGCGTAGTAGCCGCCCTCGAGCCGGACCGGCGGGCCGGGATCAGGTTCGTCGCCGGTGGCGGCGACCTCGAACTCCTGCCCGCCCGGGCACTCGGCCCCCGGGGTGCCACCTGCTCGGGCCGCCGTCTGGCCGGTGAACGCGAACGTGCCGGCGATCAGAACGGCCACGAGCCCCGCCCGGCCCACTGAGAACGATCGTGCGACGGTCATGGTGACACCCTCCCTCTACGGACGATCAGACAAACACGCCGGATGAACATCGGCGCCGAGTTCGTAGGCAACACACGGCCTGTCAGCTTGGCGACAGGGCACAGCCGGACCACCAGAGCCGCGGCGCGGCGACGCCCACCGCGCCGGCACCGGCGCACCAGCCGCGGCACGGCACCCCCGGCTCATGGCGCGACCGAGGCACGGCGGTACTCCAGTTCAGGTGCTCCCGCACGCTCCCGCGCCCCACGCTCCCGGCCCGTACGCGCGTAGCCGAGACGCGCGACGACGCGGAGCGCGTCCGGGGAGGCGCCGCGGATCCACAGCTCGCCGACCCCGGCGTGCCGTGGATCCCGACCCGGATCGAGGCGCGACCCGGGTTCGAGGTCGCGGCGCAGCCAGATGTGGTCGATGCCCGCCTCGCTGTCGCGCACCGGCCCGAAACGGGCGGGCCGCGGCCGGTAGCCGGCCCGCCGGTAGAACTCCTCGGCCCTTTGCTGCGCGTGCAGTTCGATCGCGGTCAGCCCCCGCTCGGCCGCCAGTTGCTCGAGGGCCTCGGTGACGAACTGCCCGAGGCCCCGCCCGCGGTACGGGCGCCGGACGGCGACCCGCCCGACCACGCCGAACCTCCCGCGCCCGGCAGCCGGCTCCTGGGCACCCGCCGGGGTGATCAACCGTGCCGTCGCGAGCACCACGCCGTCCGCGCCGAGCAGGACGGCGTGGTCGGCGCTCGCGTCCAGGACGTCGCGCTCCAGCTCCTCGGGCACGCCCTGCTCCTCGATGAAGACCTCGTGGCGCAGACCGAACACCGCCGCCGGCGGGACACCCGCGACGAGCACGAAGGTCGGACCGCCCCCGGGGGCGCCGGCGACGGCCAGCGAGGGGGGCGTCACGGAAGGAACCGGGCAAACGGTGGCGGAGGGTGCACGGTTTGCCAGTGTAGGCAGTCAATCTAGTGTCCCGGTCCGGAGATTCGCGCGCAGTAGTGCCCGATCGCGTCGATGATCTGGTCGGCGGTCCTGGTCCACTTGAAGGGCCTGGCGTTCTCGTTCCAGTGACTGATCCAGTTTTCGAGGGCC
>NZ_UBIZ01000144.1:0-16482 GCF_900465275.1 Parafrankia sp. Ea1.12
CTCCCTCTCCCCCGGGCCCGGCGCGGTGGAGCTGCGCGTCGCCGGGCTGCGGGTCTCCACCGGGGCCGCGCGCCGCCGGGCCGAGGTGCTGCGCGGTGTCGACCTGACCGTGCGACGGGGTGAGTGCGTCGGCGTCGTCGGCGTCTCCGGCACCGGGAAGACGACCCTGGCCCGCGCCGTCATCGGCCTGCACCCGTGGGACGACGGGACCGTGGAGCTCGACGGAGTGCCGCTGGCACCCTCGGCGACGGATCGCCCACCGCCGCAGCGCCGCCGGATCGGCTACGTCTTCCAGGACCCGTACACGTCCCTCAACCCGCGTCGTCCGGTCGGCGAGGCGGTGACCCGCGCCTACGCCCTCGCCGCGGGCGACGCGCGGGAGGCGGGGGAACCGGAGGGACCGGAGGAGTCGGGCGGTGAAGTCGCCGCGCTGCTCGCGGAGCTGGGGCTCGCCCCGGAGCTGGCGGCCCGCCGCCCCGGGCGACTCTCCGGCGGCCAACGCCAGCGGTTCGCCCTGGCCCGGGCCCTGGCCACGGCTCCGGACCTGCTGATCTGTGACGAGGTGACGTCGGCGCTGGATCCCGTGTCGGCCGGCGCGATCTGCGGGCTGGTCCGCGGCCTGGTCACCGAGCGCGGTCTCGCCGCCGTGTTCATCAGCCACGACCGGGGCGCCGTCAGCGCGGTGGCCGACCACGTCCGGGAGCTGCGGGGCGGGCTGCTCGCCGCCCCGCCGCCCGGGGCCTGACCGCGGCCCCGCCGCTCAGCCGTTCGCCCCCGTCGGCAGCTGGCTGCCGCCGGGCGCGGGGATCGCGGGCCCCCCGGGTACCGCCGCGCCCGCCGGGCCGTCGGCCGCCGCGGCGCGGGGGGCCGTCGGTACCGGTCGGACCAGCAGCAGCACCGCGACACCCGCCACCAGCGCGGCGACCCCGCTGATCAGGAAGACCCGATCGAGCCCGTCGGCGTACGCGGCGTGCAGGGCCTGGTCGACCGCGGCGCGCGCGGCCGCGGGCACGCGCGCGATGATCTCCGGCGCGCCGCCGCCGGACAGCGCGCTGGCGGTGGCCTGCGGGTCGTCGAACTGGCCGCTGTCGCTGAGCGTGGCCCGTGCCTGCCCGGCCAGGGCCGTGCCGAAGACGGGAACGCCGACCGCGAACCCGAGCTGGCGGAACGTGTTCATCGCGCCGTTGGCCATGCCCGCGCGCTCGGGGGGCGCCGTGGTGAGCGCGGCGGAGGCGAGGACCGGCGAGGCCAGCCCCACCCCGACACCGGTGACGATCAGTCCGGCCAGCAGCGCGGTCCATCCCGACGACGGTGCGATGACCATGTCGAGCAGCGTCCCGGCTCCCACGAACAGCAGGCCGGCCCCGATCGAGATCCTCGGCGGGACTCCGTGCAGCAGCCGGCCGCCGGCCCCGGCGACCACGAACGACATCCCCGCCAGCGGGGTGAGCACCAGACCGGCCTTCACCGGGTCGAAGTCGAGGACGGTCTGCGCCCACACCGACACGAACACCAGGTTGGCGAACGCCGCCCCGGTCAGGACGAAGCCGCCGAGCATGAGCGCGGAGAACGACGGGCCGCGGAACAGCCGCGGGTCGAGCATCGGCGCGCGCCGGCCGCGTTCCACCAGGACGAAGACCACCAGAGCCACGGCGGCGCCGATGAGGCACCCGAGGGTGACGAAATCCGACCAGCCCTGGTCACCGGCCTCGATGAGGCCGTAGATGAGCAGGGAGACCCCGAGCGTGAACGTGACGGTGCCGGGGATGTCGATGCGGCCGCTCGCCCGGTCCCGCGACTCCGTGACGGCACGCAGGGCGATGACGATGGCGACCGCGGCCACCGGCAGGTTGACCAGGAAGATGGCCCGCCAGCTGATGTGCTCGGTGAGCAGGCCGCCGACGATGGGGCCCAGCGCCGCGGCGGCGCCGTTGACCGCGCCCCACACCCCGAAGGCCACACCGAGGTCACGGCCGCGGTAGGTGGCGCTGAGCAGGGCGGCGTTGGTCGCGAACATGGCCGCGGCACCGAGCCCCTGCATGCCCCGGGCGGCGATCAGGAAGCCGATGTTCGGAGCCAACCCGCAGGCGAGCGAGGCCGCCGCGAAGACGACCAGCCCGAGGAGGAAGATCCGGCGGCGGCCGAAGAGGTCGGACGCCGAGCCGATCGCCATCAGCAGGGCGGCGAGCACCAGGACGTAGATGTCGACGGTCCACTGCAGATCGGTGAACGAGGAGTCGAGCGCGTCGGCCATGGCCGGCACCGCCACGCTGACGATCGTGACGTCGAGGAGCAGCATGAAGGTGCTCAGGGAGACCGTGAGCAGGGGTAGCCATTTACGCATGGGGAGCCGTTCTCGGGAGGGGCGAGGCGGCGCTCGGGCGTCGACCCGACGCGTCCCGCCGGCGGTAGCGGGAGTGACCTCGGGTTTACTGGTGGCCCGCGGCCGGGTGGGGAAGACGGGCGAGCGCGGCCTCGCCGGTGGGTGCGGTGCCAGGCGCCAGGCGCCAGCCCTCGGCTCCGCGGCGCCGCTGCCAGAAGGCGGCGTACCGGCCGCCGGTCCCGATGAGCTGGGCATGGGTTCCGGACTCGACGACGAGGCCCCGCTCCAGGACGAGAATCTGGTCGGCCGCCATCACCGTCCCCAGCCGGTGCGCGATCACGAGCAGCGTGCGGTTGTTCGCCAGCGCGGCCAGTGCCTGCGCGACGGCCTGCTCGTTCTCCGGGTCCAGCGCGGACGTCGCCTCGTCGAGCAGCACGATCGGAGCGTCCTTGAGGATCGCGCGGGCGATGGACACCCGCTGGCGCTCGCCGCCGGACAGGGCGCTGCCGCCCTCCCCGACCCGGGTGTCCCAGCCCTCGGGCAGCCGCGCGACGATCTCGTCGACCCGGGCCAGCCGCGCGGCCTCGCGCACCTGCTCGGCGCTCGCCCCGGAACGTCCGACCCGGATGTTGTCCTCGATGCTGCCCTCGAACAGGTAGACGTCCTGGAAGACCACGGAGATCAGCGACGTCAGCTCGTCGGGGTCGATCTCCCGGACGTCGACCCCGCCGATCCGCACGGCTCCCGAGTCGGTGTCCCAGAAGCGCGCGATGAGCCGGGTGACCGTGGTCTTGCCGGAGCCCGACGGGCCCACCAGCGCGGTCATCGTGCCCTCGGCCAGCCAGGCGGACGCCCCGGAGAGCACGCGGCGGCCCTCGTAGCCGAACACGACGTTGTCGAGCTCGATGCCGGTGCCCTCGGGGTGCCGGGGGGCCGCCGGGGTTGGCAGCGTCGGTAGGGCGAGCAGGTTCTCGATGCGCTCGAGGGCGCGGCTGGCCTTCTGCAGCTCGGTGCCCAGCGCCGCGGCCTCCGCGACGGGTTCGATGAACCTGGCCGCCAGGGCGAGCACCGCGAGCAGCGTGGGCGCGTCGAGCGAGCCGTCGAGCGCGAGGTAGGTGCCGAGGATGATGACCACGGTGAACGCGGCCTGGACCGCGACCGCGAAGCCGATCAGCCCCGGCACGGCCACGCTCAGCTGCCGGTGCCCGGCCGCCCGCTGCCGTTCCAGGGCCTCGTCGAGCGCCCGGGCGGCGGGCCCGGTCGCACCGCGGCCGAACACCCGCAGCACCCGCTGGGCCCGGGCGAACTCGAGCACCCGCCCGCCGGCGTCCACCTGGGCGGCGTCGCTGGCGGCGTCGGCCTGGTGGGCGAGCCGGGTGCTCCAGCGGTAGACCAGCGCGAGCATCGGGACGGTGAGCGTGGCGGCGAGCGCGAGCCGCCAGTCGAAGACGTACATCAGCGCGACGACGACACCGGGGGTCACGAATCCGGTCAGCAGCGGCCGCAGCAGGTGCGCGAACACGCCCATGACGTCCATGACGTCCCGCGTGGCGAGCTGGTTGACCGCCGCCGTCCGGTCAGCCGAGAACCAGCCGAGCGGGAGGCCGGCGACCCGGTCGCCGATGCGGTGGTGCACGGTGCGCGAGAGGCCGGCACCCGCGTCGGCGCTGGCCAGCAGGCCCACCCGGTGCGCGAACCCGTACCCCGCCGTCGTCGCGACGAGGGCCAGGATCCACGGCCAGACGTCATCCGGGTTGTCGCCGAGCAGCGCGCGCAGGATCGGCACCAGCAGCACGAAGGCCGCGCCCTGCAGGACGGCCGCGCCGACGAGCCAGCCGAGCAGGCTCCGCAGCTCGCCCCGGTGCTCCGGGCCGAGCAGTGTGAACAGCCTCCGGATCACCGGGCCTCCTCCGTTCCGGTCAGCGCGCCCGCGGCACCGCGAACGCCGGCAGGTCCCGGGGCAGGGCCGGGACGTGCGTGCGGGTCGGCGGCGCGCTCGTGCGCCGCCCACATCCGGGCGTAGACGCCGCCCGCCGCGACCAGCTCGGCGTGGGTGCCCCGCTCGGCGATCGCGCCGTCGTCGAGAACGACGATCTGGTCGGCGGCGACGATCGTCGCCAGCCGGTGGGCGATGACGAGCACCGTCTTCTCCCTGGTCAGTTCGGAGAGAGCGTCCTGGATGTCGGCCTCGGCCTCGGGGTCGGTGAACACCGTCGCCTCGTCCAGGACGATCACGGGGGTGTCCGCGAGCAGGGCGCGGGCGATCGCGACCCGCTGCGCCTCACCGCCGGAGAGCTGGCCGTCCTCACCGATGACGGAGTCGTAGCCCTGGGGCAGCTCACGGATGCGGCTGTCGATGCGCGCGGCCTGGGCGGCGGCGCGCACCTCGGCGAGATCGGCCTCCGGCCGGGCCAGCCGGATGTTGTCGGCGATCGAGTCACGCAGCAGGTGGGTGTCCTGGAAGACGAAGGCGACCCGGCGGTACAGCTCGTCGGGGGCGATGTCGCGCAGGTCGACGCCACCCAGCCGGATCGCGCCGCCGGTGACGTCGCCGAAGCGCGGCACCAGCGACGCGAGGGTCGACTTGCCGGAGCCCGACGCCCCGACCAGCGCGGTGATCGTCCCGGGGCGCAGGGTCAGGTCGATGCCCCGCAGGACCTCGGTCTCCCCGTCGTAGGAGAACCGGGCGTCCTCGAAGACGACGTCGTTGCCGGCCGGGACGGCGGGCTCGGCGGTGACGGGCAGCGGGGGCACGGCCAGCACGCCCGTCACGTTCGCGGCCGCCTGGTGGGCGGTGCGCATGTTGTAGATCCCGTAGCTGAGCGCGAGGATCGGCGCCGCGAGGCCGGCGCCGAGCAGCGCGAACGGCAGCAGGTCGACCGGCTCCATGCCGGCCTTCGTGACGAGCAGCGCGCCGCCGACGAGGACGGTGAGCAGCGCCACCACCGGGGAGAGCAGGATCTCCGAGATCGCGCGCAGGCCGATCGTCGAGGTGACCCAGCCCTTGAAGAAGGTCGAGTAGTCGTCGGCGGCCCGGGTGAAGCGCTCGTGCGCGCCGCGCGCCCGGCCGAAGATCTTCACGACGGCGATGCCGTCGACGAACTCGACCGTGCTGGCGCTGATGGCCCGTGTGGCCTCGCCGAAGGGCTGGAGCCGGGCGCCGACGGCCGCGAGGTTCCGCCCGTAGAAGTAGAGGCCGACGATCAGCGGAGCGAGGGTGATCAGCGCCATTCTCCAGTCGACCCAGAACAGGTAGGCCAGGGTCGTCAGCGGCACGACGGTCGCCGCGGTGATCTCCAGCCGGGAGTGCGCGACCAGGTGGTGCATGGTCGTCACGTCGTCCTGGACGGCCTTCTTGACCGTGCCGGAGTTGCGATCGGAGAACCAGCCCAGCGGCACCCGGCCGAGGTGGCTGACGATCCGCCGGCGGATGTCGAGCTGCAGCCGGTTGTCCGCGAAGTGGCTCACCCCGCCGGCCACGGCCAGCAGGACGAGCCGCGCGAACAGGGCCGCGACGCCGACCCAGGTGATCGTCCAGGCGCGCCCGTGATCGACCGGGCCGTCGTCGAGCAGGACGCGCCCCAGCTCGGCGGCGGCGATGAAGGGCACGACGCTCACGGCCGCGGAGACGGCCTGCGCCGCGGTGGCGAGCCACAGCCGGCCCCGGATGGGCCGCAGCAGCGCCGCCAGCGCTCCTCGATCTTCGTTCATGTGTCGACCTTCGCTAGATCGTCCAAGCCTTCGCTGAACAGTGTGCAACAGATGTTAGACACCGTCTAATAGCTTAGGCTGACCTTAGCCGATGGATGTTCCTCGCATCAAGACGGGGGCGCTCGAGCCCGGCGGTTAAGGTGACCCCATGGACCGGCCCAGCCACTCCGCACGATCGCGCCTGGCCGCCGGTCTGCCGCCGATGACGGCCGAGAAGATCGTGGACACGGCGCTGGAACTGACCCGCGGCCAGGGTCTCGACGGCTGGTCGATCCGCCAGCTGTCCGGAGCCCTGGAGGTCTGGCCCGGCGTCATCTACCACCACGTCGGCGACCGCGAGACCGTCGTCGACGCCATCACCGACCGGGTGATAGCCCTCATCCCCGTCCCGGACGCCGACCTGCCCTGGCGGGAGTGGTTCACCCGGCTGCTGCGCGAGGGCCGGGCGGTGCTGCGGGAGTTCCGCGGGGTCGCCCGGCGCGTCGTCCTGATCGGGCCGACGGTTCCCGCCGCCCTGCCCACGATCGACCGCGGCATCCAGGTACTGCAGCGCGCCGGTTTCGGCGGCGACGCGACCCTGGTCTACCGGTTCCTGCTCAACACCGCGTTCATGATGGTTGCGGCGGAGGACGACCGCGCCGAGCGGCCGGAGGCGCGCGGCAAGATGGCACAGGTCCTCAGTGACTTCCAGGACACCCCGCAGCCCGGCCTCGCCGCGGCCAGCGTCGACGCCCTCGCCCGGGCGCGCGACCCTCGGCCGCCCGCCGAGCTGGACGTCGAGTTCTTCGAGTTCACCGTGGCCCGTGCCCTCGACGGCGTCGCGACCTGGTTGGAGTCGTCGAGCGCCCCGCGATGACCGGCGGCGCGCACGGCCGGAGCCGGCGGCGCCCCGGCGTCAGGTCACCGACCCCGCGGCGAAGCCGGACTCCAGGCTCTCCTGCAGCCGGAGTGCCAGATCGGCGCGACGCAGCACCCCGAGCTTGCCGTAGGCGCGTTGCAGGTGGTTCTCGACGGTCCGGACAGACACGACCAGACGGGACGCGATCTCCCGGTTCGACAGCCCGACGGCCGCGAACGCCGCCACCTCCCGTTCCCGCGGGGTGAGCTCGGGGCCGGGAACCCCGTGCGACCTGGTCCCGCCACGCGTCGCCGCGGCACCGGCGGCGACGCTGACCTCGTCGGACGCCCAGGGCGGCAGCGGCCCCCCGCATCGGGAGACGAGATCGGCGCCGCGGACTCTCGCCAGCCGCCCGCTGCGGACCGCACCGCGCATCTGATACGCGGCGGCGGCCTGGACGGCGGCCTCGGCGGCCAGCGGCAGCAGGCACATGTCCTCGAAGCGGCGGGAGACGCCACTCAACGCGTCACCGTCGGCGCCGGCAAGGGCCCGGACATGAGCGGACCACGCCTGCGCCACCTCGGCGGCCCCGATCCGGGTGGCCAGGGCCTCACACCGGGCCACCACGGCGTTCGCGACGCCCAGCCGCGCGGCGAGGTGCAACGCCTCGACGGCGCGAACCATCCGCCCGGCGGCCACGAAACGGTCGGCCAGCTCCAGCGCGAGGGCGACGGCCCGCGCCCGGTCACCGGCATGCGCGTGCACGGCCGCCTCCTCGATCGTCACCCACCCGCGGGCGGTCGTGGAGCCGCCGGTCGAGGCCACCAGCGCACGGGCCTCCGCGATCGCCACCAGCGCGTCCGCGTGGGAGCCGGCCTCCGCGAGGGCACCCGCCAACTGGGCACGCGTCCAGCAACGGATGTCCGGGATGCTCGCGGCGGCGGCCGAGTCATCGGAGCGCCGCAGCAGGTCGACAGCCTCGGCGTTCCGGCCGGTCAGCCTCAGGTGGTGGGCCTCGACAAGCACGGTCAGCGGATCCCACATCACCCGGGACGGGCCGTCGGCCAGCCGGCGGCGCACCCGCCGCAGCGTCGCCGAGGCGTCGCCCATCCGTCCCAGTGCGACGCAGGCGGCCACCGTCGCCAGCCGGTGCGGCAGCCAGTGGTGATCAGCCCACCGGTCGAGTGCCGGCAGGCAGCTGTCCAGCAGCTCGAGGGCACCGGCCGCGTCACCGAGCTCGGTGCGCGCGACCGCCATGACCGGGACGGCCTCGCGCACCAGCGGTGAGTCCGCGTTCTCCCCCGCGATGGCGGACCCGACCAGCGTCAGCGCCTCCGGCAGGCGGTCCGCGAGCATCCAGACGATCGCCAGGGTGGCCGACAGCTTCGCCTCGTCCGCGGCGGGCACCGCGGAGCGGACGGCGGCGAGCAGCGCCTCAGCGTCGTCGATCCGGCCCAGCCCACCGGCCATGTTCAGCGCCCGGGTGCGGGCCAGCGCGGCCAGCTCCTCCCGGGGGGCGTGGTCACAGCCCGGCCCGAAGACGTCCTCGGCGTCCGAATGCCTGCCCTGCGAGCACAGGGCCCGGCCCAGCAGCAGCTCGATGCGGCTGCGGGAGAGGGTCGGCTCCCGCACCGCGATCGCGAGCCGGCACAGCCGTTCGGCGAACACGACGTCGCCGGTGCCCACCGCCCGTTCCGCCGCCGCGATCAGATGCGCCGGTTCGGGCATCTGACCCGCGTCGAGACGCAGCCGGACGGCCCGCAACAGGTCGGTGCGCCGACGCAGCCCCGTTTGTTCGATCGCGCCGGCCAGCCGGGCGCGCAGTCGCCGCGCGGTCAGCTCCGGCAGGGACGCGACCAGCACCTCGCTGTGCAACGGATAGAAGAGGCGCAGCTGGACACGGCGGCCGACTCCTTCGGCCACGATGATCCGGCGCCGGTTGAGCGACTCGGCCGCGGCGGCGAGCTCCGCCACAACGGGCAGATCGGCCTCGAGGGGCTCGGCGAGCGCCACCATGGCGACCAGCTCGACCTCATCCGGCGCGAGGTCGGCCAGCCGAAGCCGGACCAGGTCGGAGAGCCGGCCACCGCTGCTCGCGAGACCGGACCACCGCCAGATCCCGTCCGCCTGGACCAAGGTCCCCTCAGCCAGGGCGTGACCCACCAGCTCACACAGGTAAAGGGCATTGCCCCGGGTCAGGTGGTGCAGCCTGGCCAGCGTCGACTCGTCGACGGTGCCGCCGAGCCGGGCCCGGACCATCGCGTGCACACCGCTCTCGTTGAACTCGGCCAGGTCGAAACGTTCGGCGAGCCGCTCCATCCAGAGCCTGCTGACGCCCCGGTGCTGGTTCTCACCGGAGCAGACGGCGGCGACGAGAGTGACCCGGCCGGTGGCGACCAGGTGGTGCAGCATCGCCGCCGGCTCGGAATCCAACAGGTGCGCGTCGTCGACGCCGAGCACCACCCGTCCCGCCGTGCCGGCCGCCGGCGGGAACCGAGCGGGCGCTCGGTTCCCGCCGCCCGCCTCCGGGCCTCGGCGGGTACCGGAGAATCCGTGGTCCGGGCGTGCCGCGCCCAGATCCGCCGAGCCGAACACCCGCCGCGGGCGGGCATCCGGGCCCCCCGGCCGGTGCTCCGTGTCGCGAGGCCGAAAACCCCCGGTCGGACCGCCCTCGAGCGGATCCCCGCCCAGCAGGTCGAAGGTCGCCGAGAGCTCCGCCAGCAGCGAGCCGGGCAGGTCGGGATGGGTCCCGTGTGGAGCGTCGATCAGTCGGACCGGATCACCGGCTGTCGCCACCTCCGCCAGGGCGGTCCGCAGCAGCCGGGTCTTGCCCACACCGGGCTCGCCGACGAGAACGACGCTGGTTCCCCGCCGGACGGCGCCCACCACCGCGGCGAGCTCGGACGCACGGGCCGCCATCGGCCACTGCTGGTTGCTGACGGCGCGGTCCTCGCCGGGCGCCACCGGCCCCACGCCGCCGTCGGATTCTCGGGTGTCCAGGGCCAGCGAGCCAACCCGGTTCAGGAAGTCCAGTTCTTGACCGCCGGTGTTTCCCCTATGCACCGGTACACCGCGAGGTGCCCGCGATCATTGTGGCAAGCTGTCTCGACACGGTCAGAGCGGCGGCACGCCGGTTCCCCACGAACGGGGCTGGCGAATCCGGCCATCGTGGACGCAATAGTTTCCGCATCCTCGTCCCATCCTTGTCAAATTGTGTGCATCGAGATTCGCCGCGCCTGCCGGGACCCGCACCGGGTGCCGCCTGGAACATCGCTTTTTGATGCGCTGCAGCGGTGTGGTCAGAATGACGCCCTGAGGTTACAGATCATCTCCAGTGTCGACATCGGTGCTTTTGTTGCCGGCCGGGAACGACCTGGGCGGTCGTCCCGGTGGTCGCGACCGCTCCGTCACTCAGGCGGCGCCGTGACCGGAACGGCTCCGCCGTCCAAGCGCGCCCGCAACCGTCGGCCAGAGGTGCCGACCGGCGTCCCCGGCCCGACTCGACATGCCCGACAGAGGGCGGGTGAGCAGACAGAAGATCGCTTCACGGAGACGGGACGACTCCGACCTAGACAGCGTCTAACAACTAAGGCCAACCTAAGCCAGCGACCATCGATCGTCAAGAAGATCTGACAACCTTTACACAGGATCACAATGCCAGCACGATGCCAGGCACCAATATCACGGAACGCACATCGAGCCATACGCTCGGACTTCATCGACATCAGGAACATCACCGGGCCACTCGCCTCCCCCGGTCTGTCCGGAAGGCGACGAAGGCTTGTGTTCCACGCGAACCCCGCTACGCCTGCCGGCACGAGCCAGCCGGCACGAGCAGCCGGCCCCAGCACCGTGGCTCCGCGGGCCCGCCCGCGCCGGTGGAGCGGCCAACGCCCCGAGCACACCCGCGCCGGCCGCGGCCCCCACCGTGAACCAGCTCTCTTTCTCCGGGCCAGGACGCGGGCGGCGCCGTTTCAGCCACGCTCCGACAGGCGGTTCACCAGGGTAGCCACCCCATTACCCGCCAATCACCGCCAATCACCTGCGGCCCGGGCGGTATCAAGGACACGGGTAGGCTGCGAAGGCCGCTGTCCGAGATTCCGTGCTCGCGAATCCCGCCGAGAGCAGATGGCAGACGGCGGCAGGCAGATAAAGGCGAGCGGATCCGCGCCGGAAGAAATCGTGCCCCGCGCATACCCGAATGAGCCGCTGTTCCCACACCCTCGGGTACTTCGGCAGAAGGTGAGAGAAGCTCATGCCTGGCACGCGAACCGCGGCCCCGGAAAGCACCGCGACGCGGGTTGCCCTGTGGCGGGCCATGCACGTCCAGGTCGACCCGCGGCCGCACGTGTTCGAGGACGAGATCGGCCTTCGGCTGGTGGCCCCGGGCGACGACTGGCGCGCCCGCCCGGACATGGACCAGCACGCGACGCGCCGCACCCGGGCGTCCATGGTGGCCCGCGCCCGCCTCGTCGAGGACCTGGTCGCCGAACAGGCCGGCCGCGGTGTCAGCCAGTACGTCATCCTCGGAGCCGGCCTGGACACCTTCGCCCAGCGCCGGCCGGAGATCGCCTCGGGCCTGCGGATGTTCGAGGTCGACCAGCCGGGCCCACAGGCCTGGAAACGGCGGCGCCTCGCCGAGATCGGCTTCGGCGTCCCGGAATGGCTGCGGTTCGTCCCGGTCGACTTCGAGGTGGGGCCGTCCTGGTGGGAGCGGCTCACGGCCGCCGGCTTCGACCCGACGCGGCCGGCCGTCGTGGTCTGCGCCGGCGTCACCATGTACCTCACCAGGGACGCGACCACGGCCATGCTCCGCCAGGTCGCCGCGCTCGCCTCCGGCTCGACGCTCGTCACGACGTTCCTGGTGCCGCCGACCCTCGTCGAGCCGGCGGAGCGCGCCCTACGCGAGATGACGGAGAAGGCGGCGCGCGCAGCCAGGACCCCCTTCATCAGCTTCTTCACCCCGCCGGAGATGCTGGCGCTGGCCCGGGAAGCAGGTTTCGGGGAAGCCCGGCACGTGTCGGCCGGCGATCTGACCAGGCTCTACTTCACCGGCCGTTCGGATGACCTTCGGCCCTCAAGCTCGGAGGAGCTGCTGGTGACGACCACCTGACGACCCCGGCCGGCGGGCGCCGAGCCGAGCCGCTGGGCCGTCGGAGTCATCGCGGGGACTTCGGCGGTGGGCGCGCGCACCCTGGAAGCCGGCGCGCCGTTCACCGGAACGGCGCCGACCGCTGGCTTTCCCGCGTGATCCCTGGAGCTCCCGTGCCCGCTGTGCCGTATGACGTCAATGCGTCCCTGCTGCAGGCCGCCGCGTGCTCCGAAAACGAGATCAGCACGCTAATCAATTCACTCACCCTGGAAAGAGCCGCGCCGTCGATCCTCGACGAGATACTGGCCCGCCGCCTTCCCTGCGCGGACCTGGCCGGCACGGTCCTCTTCGAGCTCCGCCTCGGTCGGATGTCGGCGGAGCGCACGCTCTCCTTTCGCGACGGACGCGTCGAGGTGACCCGCAGCCGCGCCGACTCCCCCGGCGGGACGGGAACCCGGACGGTTATGACCCGACTCAAGGAGCTTCTCAACGGCCTGCACTACCCGGAGCACGAGGACACGTCGGTCTACCAGCCGCCCGCCACCAACCGGGGAGTCTCGGCCGTGCTTTTCTACCGGAACATAGTTTTCATCGAGAAAGGCCTCAACACCGAGATCGGACCACCGGAATGGACGCCACGCGTACCCGTATGACCCGGAACCGACGGCGCGCGAGGAACCGCATAACGGCCACCGCTGGCGATCAGCTCGTCCACCACCCGGTCCACGTGGCCCGGCCGGCGGTGACCGCCGACGACGAACACCCGCACACCGTCGATGACGGGCGGCCGCACCGGGACATGGTCTCCAGCCTCACCGAGGCGCAGGCCCCGGCAGCGCAGGCAACGAAGCGCCCAATCGGCGGCCACGGTCAGTCCTGCGGGCTAGATTCCCCTCGACGCCCGAGGCGGAAGGAACATGACATGGCGGAGCAGAGGAGCTGGGACATCGTCACCGGCCCCGGGCTGACGGCCCTTGGTATAGCCGCGTCCCGGACTGTGGAGTCGTCGATGCCCGACGCGCTCATCGACGACCGGTTCGGGGCCGCGTTCGTCCAGGCCGTAGCCTCACCCGTGCCGTTCCCGCTGAATTGGCCCGCCGAGGGCGAGCCGGTGACAGACCGGCAGGCGCTGTCTCTGCATACCTCCCGCTACATCGGCGTGCGCTCGCGGTTCTACGACGACTTCGTCCACGACGCACTTCGCGGCGGTGTCGGTCAGGTCGTTCTTCTCGCCGCGGGCCTGGACACCCGTGCGTTCCGACTGGGCTGGCCCGGCGACGTCACGCTGTACGAACTGGACCAGCCGCAGGTCCTCGCGTTCAAGGACGACGTGCTGCAGCGCAAGCAGGCGCAACCGGGCTGCCGGCGCGTCCCGGTCGGAACCGATCTGCGCGAGGAATGGCCGGGCGCGCTCATCGCGGCGGGGTTCACCCCGAGCGACCCAACCGCCTGGATCGCGGAAGGGCTGCTCGGCTACCTACCGGCGGCGGCCGAGGAACGCCTGATCCGGGAGATCCACCGGCTCTCCGTCCCCGGCAGTCGACTCGCGCTCGACCGCTTCGCCCACCTGGAGCGCCTCGCCTCCGACACCGCCACGCTGGACCAGCTCACCAGCCGGTCCGGGATCGAGGCGAGGGCCCTGTTCAACACCGAGACCCGCCCCCACCCCGCCCAGTGGCTACGCCCCAACGGCTGGACCATCCGCGAGGATGACGACCGCACGGTCGCCCACCGCTACGGTCGCGATCTGACCGACCCCTTCACCGGGAAGGCCACCCGGCCCTGGCTCGACACACAGTTCCTCACCGCCGAGCTCACCCGTACCTGACCCTCGAACGGAGCCATCCGCCCGGGTGGCGAGGAGCTCCTGGGAGTCGCTGAGGAACGGGTTCGGGAGCAGGACGGCATCATCTGCTCGCCGATGGCGTTGAACATCCGCAGCCCCCAGGAGACGGGCGCGCCGTCACCGCCGACTCGGCGGTACAGCTCGGCGCGGGCGCAGCGGCGGATCCGGCCGAGCTCCGGGCCGCTGGCGGTGTGCTCACCGATGCACAGAGGAAGTGCCAGGCCCCGAAGTCGACGGTGACGTAGCCGTCGTACACGCCGATCCGCCGCGGCGCGTACGGCGCCGCGACCTCCCAGGCAGTGCCATGCGCACAACAGTATCCCATTGGTCCGGGTGTCCAACAGGTACGGTTCGGCCATGTCGCCGCGTGTCCACGTCGCCTACCTACGCAGGAGTGTGATCAAGGGTGGCCGCGCAGCGGACATCCCCGCGCAGCGACGGCTGATCACCAGGTGGGCAGAGCGTGAGGGCATCACGATCGTCGCTTGGTTCGTGGATGCTTCGATCACGGCGAGCAAGAGCGACGTCAACCGCCCCGACTACAACCGGATGATCCAGTTCATCCGCGACGGCCACGCTAATTCGATCATCGCTGTGGAGGCGAGTCGAATCACTCGCCAGGTTCGCCAGGGGGAGGACATCGCCGATCTTCTCCGGTCGAGCCGTGGCGTGATCGTTATCCCGAATCAGGCGACCTACGATCCGTCCACCACCAACGGCTACGGCGACTGGTTGGGCCAGTTCACGGACGCCGTTAAAGAGTCGCTGGCGAAATCCAAGCGCGCGACCGATTGGCACGGAGACAAGAGGGAAGACCTCGATTACGCCGGAAGCCCGCCACCCTACGGGTGGGTGAAGGTCGTTCACCTCGACGGACACAACGTCGTGACATCCTGGGAGATCGAACCCGCCCAAGCGAAGATTATCCACGAGATTGCCAGCAGGATTCGCGGCGGCGAGGCTATCTACGGCATCTGTAAGGATCTCAACGCACGCGGCGTACCAGGGCCACGCTTTGCGAGAACCGGGCCGGATGAGGAGCTGCGCCGATCAACGTGGATTCTTTCGACGGTCCGGAACCTTATCCGTAACCCGAGGCTTGCAGGTTACCGCGCCGTTCGGGAAGTGGAGCCGGACGGTTCCCGGGGTACCTGGCGAATCCTGGGTAAGCCTAATCCGGACGTGGCGCGCAAATGGTTTGAACCGATCTTGACGGATGACGAATGGTCCGAAACGGTGGCCGCGATGCGGACGGGATCAAGCCGCAAGGCAACCGGCGGTCGGGTGAAAAACTTGCTCGCCGGATTCGTGGTCTGCGCCGAGTGTCGCGCCCGGTGCATCAAGGGCGATAAGCAATGGAAGCACCCTACGAATGAGGTATCACGCCGTCGCACAAAGGAGTGCAGTGCGCGGATGTCGATTTGGGATGCTGACCTTACGGCCCTGATCGAAGATCTTGTGTCTCGTCGTCTCGCGTCGGGCGAGTGGCGCGCGGACACACCTGGCGAGCCTGCCCTACTCGCAGAGGTCCGGCGGATCGAAGGGCAACAGGCTGAGATCGACGCTGCGGTGATCTCTGGCGAGATGGGCGCAGTTCATGCCGGGCGACTTCACAAGGCGCTAGACGAACGCCTGAGCGTGCTACAGCAGCAGATCGGCGCGACCCGCCGAACGGCCGTAGTCCTCGACCCGAACCAGGCCATGAGGCAGTGGAACGCGCCCGAACCCGAGCAGGGCACACCGGCATGGCAGGCATGGCTGACCGCCCGTCGCGTGGTCCTGGCGGAGTTGATCGAACGTATCGAGATCGCTCCCGGTCTACAGGGACGCGGGCCGTTCGATCCCGATCGCGTCCACGTGGCCTGGCGGAATGAGGAGAGCACCGCCTAGACGATCCCGTGCCGTCTCCGCATCACCCCTGCGACGGTCCGCATCACGCTTTGACTGACCGCAACACCCCATGATTAGGTCCGTCTACGGCCGTCCTGTCACCCCCCCCCGACAGGGCGGCCTTCTCTTACCCCGACACGCCCCTGCGGGGCTCCGTGGTCGACGTACAGCGCCGCCTGGACACGGTGACGGGGAGGACCCGCCGACGACGAGGTCGAGCGGTACGCGGCGATGCTGCGGCGGCAGGGTCTGAGCGGTCGCGGTTATACGGTCCGGCGTAGGCGCGCCGGTGTCGCAGAGTGCGGCACACCGATCTTCGAGATCGTGCTGTCGGTGCCGGGTACAGGCTCCGCCACCGCTTAACGCGCTGTACCTGGCCGCGTGCCCCCCGGATGGGACACGTCGGCATCTTCCCGAAGGCCCGTCTGATCTTGTGTCATCGTAGGTCGAGCAAGGACAGGCCGAGCACGCGGACGACAGCCTCCAAATGCCACGCCAAAGCCCCCACTGACCGACCGTGGGGCACGGGTGCCACCCGACCAAAAGGCAGCTAGCCGAAGTCCTGCGGCGGCGAACCCGGTTACTCGTGTGATCTTTCACGGATTGGCGTTCCCGCATGCCCGAATCTGCTGTACCCGATGTCGACGAGGTGGAATCGCCTCGCGATCAATGGCTGCGCCTGACCCAATGCCGTGAAGCGTAGTTTGATCTTGCTGGGATCTGGTCATGCTGCGCGTGGGGCGAGGGGGTGGAGCCGGATCGTTGGCGGGCCTGGGTGGCGG
>NZ_UBIZ01000229.1:0-12239 GCF_900465275.1 Parafrankia sp. Ea1.12
GCCGCCGGCCGGCCAGCCGTCCGCGCCCGCCCAGCCCGACGGCGCCCAGCAGCCGGCCGGGCAGCCCCAGGCCGGGCAGCCTCAAGCCGGGCAGCCTCAGGGTGGTCAGGCGCAGGGCGGTGCGGGCGTCCCCGCGGCCGCGGGTGCGGGCTGAGGTCGGCCGTGTGGGATACCGGAACCTCCGAGGAGAGCCTGCATCCGCGCACGTTCGTGGCCGCGGTGGTGGTGCTGCTGGTCGCGGTCGTCCTGCAGGTCTCGGTCGTGGCGCGGCTCGGTGCGCCGCTCGGCCGGCCCGATCTGGTCCTCGTCCTGCTCGCGATCATCGCGTTGATCGAGGGGCCGATGCTCGGCGCGGTCCTGGGCTTCGCCGTGGGGCTCGTGGCCGATCTGTTGTCCACGCATGTGATCGGGCAGACCGCGCTCGTCCTGTGCCTGGTCGGGTATCTCGTCGGCCTGGTGATGAACGCGGCGGAGCGCTCGATCGTCGTGCCGCTCGCCGCGGTCGGCGCCGCGGCGGCGCTGGGCACCCTGGGCCACGCGGCGACGACGTCGATCCTGGGCGACGCGGCCCTCACCGGTGGCCAGGCCATCGTGCGCGCGATCGCCGCCGGGCTCTACGCCCTGCTCGTCACGCCGTTCCTGTTCCCGCTCGCGGCGGCGGCCTCCCGCCGCCTGCACGGGGATCGGAGGCGGGTGTGACCGACCGGATGCGCATCCGGCTGCTGATCCTGCGGGTCCTCGTGCTCTCCCTGCTGGTGACGCTCGGCGCCCGGCTGTGGGTGCTGCAGATCCTCGACGGCGAGCGCTACCGCCAGGTCGCGGAGACCAACCGGGTCCGCGAGGTGGTCACCCCCGCCACCCGGGGCATGATCGTCGACGACGAGGGTCAGCCCCTGGTGCGCAACCGCACCTCGCTGGTCATCTCGGTCAACCGGTCGACCATCGACCGCCAGGCGGACAAGGGCAAGGCCGTGCTCGACCGGCTGGCCACCGTCATCGGGGCGCCGCTGGCCGAGCTCGAGCAGCGGGTCCGCTTCTGCTCGGCCACGGTGCGGGCGCCGTGCTGGAACGGCTCCCCCTACCAGCCGGTCCCGGTGGCGAAGGACGTCACCCCGGCGCAGGCGCTCGCGGTGATCGAGCACCCGGACCGCTTCCCGGGTGTCTCCGCGGACCTGCAGGCCGTCCGCGAGTACCCGAACGGCCAGCTCGCCGCGCACGAACTCGGCTACCTCGCCCCGGTCTCCCAGGACCAGCTCGACAAGCAGGGCGACGAGAAGGGCTACCACCTCAACAGCCTGATCGGCGTCTCCGGCCTGGAGTACACCTACGACGACGCGCTGCGCGGCGCGGACGGGGTGGAACGCCTCGAGGTCGACCGGTTCGGCCGGGTCGCCGGCACCGCGTCGACGACCCCGCCGGTCAGCGGCGACCACCTCGTGCTCAACCTCGACCTGGACGTCCAGCGCGCGGCCGAGGAGGCGCTGGCCACGACGCTCAACTCGCTCGGCGGGGGAGCGCGGTCCGCCTCCGCGGTGGTGCTGGACGTGCGCACCGGCGGCGTCGTCGCGTTGGCCAGCCTGCCGTCCTACGACCCGTCGGTGTTCGTCGGCGGCGTCTCCCAGAACGACTACGCCGCGCTGTCCGACCCGGCCAACGGCACCCCGCTGCTCTCGCGGGCCTACCAGGGCTCGTCCGCGCCGGCGTCGACGTTCAAGGTCGTCTCCACCGCGGTCGCGCTGGAGCACCTGGGCGCGAGCGGCGACGACACATACGACTGCGCGCCGACGCTCCAGGTCGGCGACCAGGTTTTCCACAACTTCGACGGCTCGTCCGCGGGACCCATCACGCTGCACCAGGCGCTGGTGATCTCCTGCGACGTCATCTACGACAAGTTCGCCTACGACGCCTGGGTCGCCGACGGCGGGCTGCGCAACGGCCGCGGCCCCTACCCGGAGCCGAAGGAGTACTTCGCCCGAATGGCCGAGGGACTGGGCTTCGGCCGGCGCACGGGCATCGACCTTCCCGGCGAGACCGCCGGCACGGTCGTGGACCGTGCCGAGGCCAAGCAGATCTGGGAGGAGCTCAAGGACTCCTACTGCCGGCGGGCGCAGAACGGCTACCCGGAGGAGCCCGACCCGACGAAGGCAGAGCGTTTCCGCAGATACGCGGCCGAGGCCTGCGTCGACGGCTACCTCTACAACGCCGGTGCCGCCGTGCAGTTCTCCATCGGGCAGGGGCAGTACCTCTCCGCCAGCCCGCTGCAGCTCGCCACCGCCTACGCGGCCATCGCGAACGGCGGGACTCTCTACAAGCCCACCCTCGCCAAGGCCACGGTCTCGCCGGATGGCAGAGAGGTGAAGAGGATCGAGCCGACGGTCACCGGGAAGCTGCCCATCTCGCCGGAGAACCTCGCCTACATCCGGGACTCCCTGCGCGGGGTGACGACCGAGGGCGGCGGGACGGCGGCCGGGGTGTTCGCCGACTGGCCCAGCGACATGGTGCCGGTGGCGGCCAAGACCGGAACGGCCGAGGTCGAGGGCAAGGCCGACACCTCGTGGTTCGCGTCGTTCGCTCCGGCGAACGACCCACAGTTCGCGGTCGTGGTGAGCATCCCGGAGGCGGGGACCGGCGCCGAGTACGCCGCGCCGGTCGCCAAGGAGATCTACAAGGCGCTCTACGGGGTAGGCCGACCCGGGGCGGTGCCTGGGGGCAAGCCACCGGCCGAGCTGCCCGAGCTGGGCCGCGACGGCACGTTCGCTGCGGCGCCCGGGGCCGCGCCGGACGCGGGCGCACCCGGTACGACCGCCCCGGGCCCCCAGGCGCCGGGAACAGCGGCGCCGGGCGCGGGTGCGTCGGGTACGACCGCCGCCGCCGCGGTGCCGGGGGATGCAGCCGCGGGAACGACGGTCCCCGGTGCGGTGCTGCCCGCTGTTTTCGCGGAGGCCAGGCACCCGGCGCCGCCGGTGGAACCGGGTGTCGGCGGCACCGGCGAGCCGGCGGCCGGCGAACAGGTGCCGCGGGCACGCGGCCCAACCGGGCACGACTGACGGTGCGAGGCCGGCCGGCGCCGATCCGGCCGGCCACCGGGTCCACAGCCGGCCACCAGGGCCACAGCCGGCCGGACATCCCACGGACGGCCACTCGGCAGTTCGGTCCACCCACAGTGCGGCCGGCATGGCCGGGGCCGCTCACAGACGGGGAGGGGAACGATGACGCAGGACCCGGGTCCTACCGCGCTGCGCTCCTCCCCAGTGCTGGTCCGGGGGCGGATCGGGCAGCTGCGCGACCGCGCGTCCGGGCGGCACTCGCCGCTGCGCCGGCTCGACTGGCCGCTTCAGATCAGCGTGATCGCGCTGGCGCTCCTCGGTGCCCTGCTGGTCTGGTCGGCGACCCGCCAGCGGCTGGAGGAGACCGGGGGAGACCCACAGACCTTCCTGAAGCGCCACCTGCTGAACCTGGTGATCGGCCTGCTGCTCGGGGCCGCCGCGACCCTGGTCGACTACCGGATCCTGCGGGCGTACGCGCCCTTCGTCTATCTCGGCTCGCTGGTCGGTCTCATCGCCGTCCTCCTGGTCGGCACCACCGTCAACGGCGCCCACTCGTGGATCGTGCTCCCGGCCGGCTTCCAGCTCCAGCCGTCGGAGTTCGCCAAGGTCGCGCTCGTCGTCGGGGCGGCGATGATCCTCGGGGAGAAACACGAGGACCGGCACACCGGCATCCGGCGCGGCGCGCCGGGCCACGGCGACGTGCTGCTCGTGCTCGGGCTCGCCGTCGTGCCGATGGCCCTGATCATGCTGCAGCCCGACTTCGGCACGGTCATGGTGCTGGTGTTCGTCACCCTCGGCATGCTGGCGGTGAGCGGCGCGCCGCGGCGCTGGGTGCTCGGCCTGATCCTGTGCGGGGTCCTCTTCGGCGGGGCGATCCTGCAGTTCCACCTGCTCAAGCCCTACCAGGAGGCACGCCTCACCTCGTTCGTCTCCGAGAACAAGGCGTCGTCGTCCACCGGATACAACGTCGACCAGGCGATGACCGCGATCGCGAACGGCGGCATCACCGGTCGTGGTCTGTTCGAGGGCCAGCAGACCCAGGGCCAGTTCGTGCCCGAGCAGCAGACCGACTTCGTGTTCAGCGTCGCCGGCGAGGAGCTCGGCTATCTGGGGGCCGGCGGTGTGATCGTCCTGCTCGGCGTGGTGCTCTGGCGGGCGCTGACGATCGGCTTCCACTCGCAGGACTCCTTCGGGGCGCTCATCGCCACCGGCGTGGTCTGTTGGTTCACCTTCCAGATCTTCGTCAACATCGGCATGTGTCTCGGTGTGATGCCGGTGACCGGCCTCCCATTGACGTTCCTGTCATACGGCGGTTCCTCGATGTTCGCGAACATGATCGCGGTCGGGCTGTTGCAGAACGTCCGCCTGCGTTCGCGCTCGGACCCCTACGCGCTCTGAGGGCTGAGGCGGTCGGCCACCCTCCGGTGCCGTAGGCTCGCGGGCATGTCCGGACAGTCGCTGTTTCCCCTCCTGGAGCCGCTGCTCCCACGGGTCCGGAAGCCCGTCCAGTATGTCGGCGGCGAGGGGAACGCGGTCGTCAAACCCTGGGGCGACGCCGCGGTCCACTGGTGTCTGATGTACCCCGACGCCTACGAGGTCGGGCTGCCGAACCAGGGCGTCCAGATCCTCTACGAGATCCTCAACGAGCAGCCGGACGTCCTCGCGGAGCGCACGTACTCGGTCTGGCCGGATCTCGAGACCCTGATGCGTGAGCACCGAATACCGCAGTTCACTGTGGACGGCCATCGCCCGGTCGGGGATTTCGACCTCTTCGGGGTCAGCTTCTCCACCGAGCTCGGCTACACGAACCTGCTCTCGGCCCTGGATCTCGCCGGCATCCCGCTGCGCACCGCGGACCGTGCCGCCCCGGGTGACGGCCTGACCTGGCCGGTCGTCATCGCCGGCGGGCACGCGGCCTTCAACCCCGAGCCGATCGCGGACTTCGTCGACGCCGTCGTCCTCGGGGACGGCGAGCAGGCCGTCCTGCTGATCACCGACATCACCCGGGCCTGGAAGGCCGCCGGCGCGCCCGGTGGGCGCACGGAGCTGCTGCACCGTCTCGCCCGCCGCAAGCTGGTCTACGTCCCGGAGTTCTACGACGTCAGCTACCGGCCGGACGGGCGGATCGCGGCGGTCACCCGCAACCGGGACGACGTCCCGGAGCGGCCCGCCAAGCACACCCTGACCGACCTCGACTCCTGGCCGTACCCGAAGACCCCGCTCGTACCGCTGGCCGAGACGGTGCACGAGCGGCTGAGCGTGGAGATCTTCCGCGGCTGCACCCGCGGCTGCCGGTTCTGCCAGGCCGGGATGATCACCCGTCCGGTGCGGGAGCGCAGCATCACCACCGTCGGCGAGATGGTCGACGCCGGGCTCGCGGCCTCGGGTTTCTCCGAGGTGGGCCTGCTGTCGCTGTCGAGCGCGGACCACAGCGAGATAGGCGAGATCGCCAAGGGCCTGGCCGACCGCTACGAGGGCACCAACACGGCGCTGAGCCTGCCCTCCACCCGGGTGGACGCCTTCAACGTCACCCTCGCCAACGAGTTCTCCCGCAACGGCCGCCGCAGTGGGCTCACCTTCGCCCCCGAGGGCGGCTCGGAGCGGCTTCGCAGGGTCATCAACAAGACGGTCAGCGCGGAGGACCTGGTCCGCACGGTCAGCACGGCCTACGCGAACGGCTGGCGGCAGGTGAAGCTCTACTTCATGTGCGGCCTGCCCACCGAGACGGACCAGGACGTCCTGGAGATCGCCGATCTCGCCCGCGAGGTCATCCGGGCGGGCCGGCGGGCCAGCGGCCACCGCGACATCCGGTGCACCGTCTCGATCGGCGGGTTCGTCCCCAAGTCGCACACGCCGTTCCAGTGGGCGGGGCAGGCATCCCATGAGGTGACCGACCAGCGCCTCAAGCTGCTGCGTGACACCGTGCGCGCCGACCGTGAGGTCGGCCGGGCGGTCGGCTTCCGCTACCACGACGGGCGTCCGGGCATCATCGAGGGGCTGCTCGCACGCGGTGACCGCCGGGTCGGCCGGGTGATCGAGCGGGTCTGGCGCGACGGTGGCCGCTTCGACGGCTGGAGCGAGCACTTCTCGTTCGCCCGCTGGGAGGCCGCGTGCGAGGCGGAGCTCACCGGGCTCGGCGTCTCGCTGGACTGGTTCACGACCCGCGAGCGCGACGAGCGCGAGATCCTGCCGTGGGATCATCTCGACGCCGGCCTCGACCGTGACTGGCTGTGGGCCGACTGGCAGGACGCCCTGCGCGCGACCGAGCTGGACGACTGCCGCTGGACCCCCTGCTACGACTGTGGGGTGTGCCCGACGATGGGAACCGAGAACCAGATCGGCCCCACCGGGCGCACACTGATCCCGGTGATCCCGGTGGGTCGTACCGATGCGTCGGCTGTATCGGCTGAACCGGGCCCTGCCGGGTCGTCCCCTGTTCCGTCCGACCTGGCGCGGGTCAGTGCCTCGTCGACCTGAGGGCCCGCCGCCCCCGCCGGTCGTGGCCAGGGTGCGGGTCCGGTTCGCCAAGCGGGGGCGGCTGCGCTTCCTGTCGCACCGCGACATAGCCAGGACCTTTGAACGCGGCCTGCGTCGCGCCCGGATACCGGTCGCGTTCTCGGCCGGGTTCAGCCCCCATCCCCGGGTGTCGTGGGTCGGCGCGGCACCCACCGGCGCCGCAAGCGAGGCCGAGTACTTCGAGGTCGCGCTGTCGGCCCCGATGGAGCCTGAGCAGGTACGCGCGGAACTCGACGCGGCGCTCCCGCCCGGGCTGGACGTCCTGCACTGCGTCGCGGCGGACAGCCCGCCGCTGCCGGACCGGATCGACGCGTCCCGGTGGCGGCTGCGGATGCCCGGCGTCGCGATCGCCGATCTGGACGTCGCCGTCGCCGAGCTGCTGGGTCGGGAGTCACTCACGGTCGAGCGGGCCACCAAGGACGGACGGCGCCGCGTGGACGTGCGCGAGGCCGTGGTCTGGGCCGTTTGCCGTGCAGAGAACGACACCTGTGCGATACTGGACGTGGTCGTACGGCACACGACGCCCGCCGTTCGACCCGACGACGTGCTGACCGCCCTTTCCGCGGTCGCCGTCCTCAGCGTCCCGGTGCCGCCCGAGCCAACACGACTCGAACAGGGCCGGTTGCGCGAGGACGGAACGCTGGCGGACCCGCTGGTACCGGACCGCGACGAGGCTGCCCGGCTGGTGGGTCAACTCGAAGCGTGATGCAGGGCGTCGCAGGATTGCCGGCGGCACAACCGTCGGACCGAGACAGTGGCTTCTGCGCGGCCGCGACTGCTGACACAGCGCGCCCGGGAGCCCGAGAGGCTTCATAACCCGTGCCCGAAGATCAGATCATCGAGGACCAGGCCACGCGCTCCGAGGTAACGCCCTCCGAGACCGTGCCCTCCGACAACACCCTTGCCGATACCGCGGCCCCTGCGGCGGCGGCTCCCGAGTCGGTGACCCCCGCGACAGCTGTCGCTGAATCTGCGGCCCCTGAGAGCGTGACCGCCGAGACCGCTCCGCAACGCCCCACCCGGCGCCGCCGCGCGGCTGGCCGACCGGCCGGGCCGCCACCTGAGGAGGCAGGCCCGCCTGCCGCCGCGGCCGGTGGCGAGACCGCCGTGGACGCGGCCGATTCCGCCACCGGTGCCGGTGCCGGTGCCGCGTCCAGCACTCTCCCCGTGTCCGACGGCGCGGCGCCTGACGCCGCGGTACCGCTGGTCGAGGCCGGCGCCGAGCCGGCGCCCGAAGCCGCGCCGGCCAAGCCGGCCCGGCGGGCGAGGACGACCCGGCCGCGCCGGGCCTCCCGGGAGGTCAGCGAGGCCGTACCCGACACCACAGCCACCCCCGCTCCCTCCGACACCACGTCGCCCGCCGCCGGCTCGCCCGACACGACGTCGCTCGACACCAGGACACCTGAGACCACGTCGTCCGCCACCGCGGCGCCCGAGGCCGGAGCGGACAACGTCCCCGGCTCGCCCGGGCAGGTCGCGAAGGGCGACGTCACCGCGTCCGATGCGCTCGTTGACACTACGGCGTCGGGCGAGGCTGCCCCCGCCGTGACCAAGCCGCGTCGCACCCGTGCTCGTCGGGCGGCCACGAAGGTCGAGCCGGCGGCCGAGCAGACTCCCGCCGCCTCCGCTCCGGCCACCGCCGCAGCCCCGGACTCGGCGGCCGACGCGGCCACCCCGCCGGCTCCCGAACCGGCCATCGACGAGACCGTCGACCCGCTCGCGGAGCCGGTCGACGAACTGTCGGTGAACGCCACCCCCGACGTGGACGCCGGGACCAGCGCTGCCGGGACTGGCGCCGCCGCGACGGACGCGCCCGGGGCTCAGCCGGCGGTCGCGTCCTCGCCGGAGCCCGTGATTGCCGCGACAGTGGCGGAAAGAGCGGCTGTGACGGGAGCCGGAACCACCGGAGCCACCCCCGCGGCCGGTCCCGAGGCGGTCGCCGGAACGGAGACCGCCCCCGGTCCCGAGGCGGTCGGTGCGCCCGAGCCCCCGCGGGCGGAGCGCACCTCGCGGCGGCGCACGCGGGCGGTCGCCCCGACGTGGACCAGCGGCGCCGAGGCGCCCGCCCCCGCGCCGGTGACCCGGCAGTCGGCCCGTCGCCCGGTGGCGATGATCACCTTCCAGCAGCCGGAGCCGGCGGTCGTGGAACCGTGGCCCCGCCGCCGTCGTGACGCCGACGACGCGCCGGTCGAGCCCGTCGTGACCGGTCGCGGCGGCCTCACCGGTGCGGGCCTCGACGACGTGGCCTCGGCCGACGAGATCGTCGACGCGGCCGACGACGCGGTGGCGTACGACACCGCGGAGTTCGGTGAGGCACTGGAGACGGAGAGCAGCGAGCAGGCGTTCGACGGCGGCGAGTACTCGTCCACCGACGCGGACGGCGACGACGCCGGACCGGGCGGAACCCGTCGCCGTCGCCGCGGCCGCCGCGGCCGTGGCCGGGCCCGCGGCGAAGAGGAGATCTCCGAGACCAGCGACCTTGCCGAGGAGCAGGTCGACGAGGCCGAGGAGCACGACGACCGCGAGCCCGAAGCCGAGCCGGTGGAGCGTGAGCCCAGGTCCTCCCGCCGCCGCTCACGTCGCTCGCCGACGAGGGAGACGTTCGACGAGGCGGAGGAGATTGACTCCGAAGCCGAGCTGGTGGCCGGAGCCGACTCCGGAGCCGACGCCGACACCGACGCCGAGTCTGACGCCGACGACGGCGCGGACCTCGAGGACGGCGCGGACGACTCGGCCGAGGACGGTTCGGACGATGACCGCGCCGGTGGATCTCGCCGCCGCCGCCGGCGCCGCCGCCGTTCCGGGACCGGCGCGGAGACCGCGCCGATCCCCGACGACCCCCCGAACACCGTCGTGCACGTGCGCGAGACGCGCCGGGACGACGACCTCGTCCGCGGGGTCAGCGGTTCCACCCGGCTGGAGGCGAAGCGCCAGCGCCGGCGCGAGGGCCGCGACAGCGGTCGCCGCCGCGCACCCATCGTCACCGAGGCCGAGTTCCTCGCCCGGCGGGAGTCGGTCGAGCGCCGGATGATCGTCCGGCACAACGGTGACCGCACCCAGATCGCCGTGCTTGAGGACGGCGTCCTGGTCGAGCACTTCGTGACGCGCGCCAGCTCGGCGTCCTACGCGGGCAACGTGTACCTCGGGCGGGTGCAGAACGTCCTGGCCAGCATGGAGGCGGCGTTCGTCGACATCGGCAAGGGCCGCAACGCCGTCCTGTACGCCGGTGAGGTCAACTACGACGCCTCGGGCCTCGACGGCCGGCCGCGCAAGATCGAGCAGGTGCTGAAGTCCGGGCAGTCGGTGCTCGTCCAGGTCTCGAAGGACCCGATCGGGCACAAGGGCGCGCGGCTGACCAGCCAGGTGAGCCTGCCCGGCCGCTACCTCGTGTACGTGCCGGACGGCCAGAACGCCGGAATCAGCCGCAAGCTGCCGGACACCGAGCGCGCCAGGCTGAAGAGCATCCTCAAGAAGATCACTCCGGAGAACGGTGGGGTGATCGTCCGCACCGCGGCGGAGGGCGCGAGCGAGGCCGAGCTCGAGCGCGACATCGAGCGCCTCGTCGCGCAGTGGGAGGACATCCAGCGCAAGGCGCAGAAGGCCAGCGCGCCGTCCCTGCTCTACGGCGAGCCCGACCTGGTGGTGCGGGTCATCCGCGACATCTTCAACGAGGACTTCACCGAGCTGGTCGTCCAGGGGTCGCACGAGGCCGCGACCGTCGAGGGCTACGTCGACACGGTCGCCCCGGACCTGCGCGACCGCGTCCGCCGCTACGTCGGCACCGGGGACGTCTTCGCCGAGTACCGGGTGGACGAGCAGCTCGCGAAGGCGCTGGACCGCAAGGTCTGGCTGCCCTCCGGCGGCTCACTGGTCATCGACCGCACCGAGGCGATGACCGTCATCGACGTCAACACCGGCAAGTTCACCGGCAAGGGCGGCAACCTCGAGGAGACGGTCACCAAGAACAACCTCGAGGCCGCGGAGGAGATCGTCCGCCAGCTCCGGCTGCGCGACATCGGTGGCATCATCGTCATCGACTTCATCGACATGGTGCTGGAGAGCAACCGCGAGCTGGTGCTGCGCCGGCTCACCGAGTGCCTCGGCCGGGACCGGACCCGCCACCAGGTCGCCGAGGTGACGAGCCTGGGCCTCGTCCAGATGACCCGCAAGCGGGTGGGCCAGGGCCTGCTGGAGGCCTACAGCGAGCCGTGCGCCCACTGCAACGGGCGCGGTGTGCTCGTCCACCTCGACTCCGCGCACTCAAGGGACGCGCAGTCGCGGGACGGGGCACAGCCGAGGGAGGCGGCGTCGTCGGCGAGCCAGCCGGCGGCGGAGGCTCCGGCCCAGGCGGCCGGTACCTCCACGGGCCGCCGCGCACGGCACGCGACAAAGCCCGCTGGTCCGGCCCTCGTGGCTGCCGCGGTCTCGTCGGCCGTGGACGGGGCGCATATCTCCTCGGACGATGCCATCGGGTCCGTGAACGGCTCCGCATCGGCTGAATCGACTGATTCGTCTGGATCAGTTGGATCGGCTGGGGTCTCGGGGTCGGCGGAGGCGGTGGCTCCTGGTGAACACCCGGCCACTCAGGCCGGCGCGTCCTTGCCGGACGCCGTCGCACCGCGGGCCGCCCGGATCGCCGTAACGGTTGGAGCCGGAAGCGATCAGGGCACTGAGAGCAACGGCGTCGACAGCAGCGGCGTCAGTGGCGGGCCCGGGGCTAACGGGGCCGGGAGTGGCGGGGCCGAGGGCACCACGGTCGACGGTGAGTCGCGGCCGGGTTCCGGCGGAATCCCGGTGTTCGCGAACACCGACGATCCGGACAGCGTGTTGCATTCCGGGACGAACGGTGCGGGCACTCCGGCTGGCGCCGAGAAGCCGGCCCGCGCCCGTCGCCGTCGCGCATCCCGCCCGGTCTCCAAGCCCACGGACACCGCCCAGCCGATCCCCGTTCCCTCCGAAGCCACCAGCACCTGACCCCCTCACCCGCCACACTTCTCTCGGCCGCCGACCCTATCTGCGTGGGTTGTCCGGCTGAGGGGTTAGTAGAGGTTCGGGGTGTTGCGGCCGGCGGCTGCCGGGGCGGCTCGGACGAGACCGTGGCATCCGCGCTGGCGCATCAGCTCGTCGAGGGTTGCCCGGGAGCGTCGCAGCGCTCCGTCGACGGCCTGGCGCGCGCGGGGCTCGTCCCCCATCTGCAGGGCGTACGAGGCCATGACCAGCGTCTGGACCAGATCATCCTGCTCGGACAGCGGGTCCGCCATCCGGGCCGGCCCCGCTGGGTCGGCGTCGGCCGGGCTGGTCGTCAGCCGTGTGCCGCTGGTAGCCGGTCCCGCGCCGCTGGTTGCGTGCATCGTGCCGCTGGCGGCTCCCGCGCTGCCGGTCATGGGCAGCGCGCCGCCGGTGCGGGTGGTGGTGGGCGGGGCCGGTGTGGTCAGCTCGCGGCCGTGGGCGGCGAGCCACGCCGCCGCGACCGCGGTGGTGATCGCCCATCCGGCCCGGACCCAGGCCGGGGGGTCGACCAGCCCGTCGAAGGTCAGCTCGGTCGCCATCAACACGACGAGGATGACGAGCACTCCTGCCGCCGCGGGGGCCGCCCGACCGGGCACGGCCTGAGCGGGCACGGCGTGCGCGCGCATGGAGTGGGTGGGTACCGCCTGGGTAGGCGCGGTGGGGGTG